>NZ_JBHYXZ010000091.1:31279-35020 GCF_042752395.1 Actinosynnema sp. NPDC059335
TCGGGCTCGTCGGTGTTGGGCTTGCGCCCACACCTGGGCGCCCGGCACTGATTCGCGCGGCCCGGCCTCCGTCGTGCGGGGCCACACTCGGGCGATGGCCGACTCCTTCGAGGACCCGGACCTCGCCGCCTACTACGACGTGATCAACTCCTCGCGCGCCGACACCGACTTCTACCTGGACCTGGTGCTCGACGCCGACGCGGTGCTGGACGTCGGCTGCGGCACGGGCGCGCTGCTGATCGAGGCGCGCGCGTCCGGGCACCGCGGCCGGCTGGTCGGGCTCGACCCGGCGCGGGGCATGCTCGCGCAGGCGCGTCGCGCCGACGACGTGGAGTGGGTGCTCGGCGACCTCGGCACGGTGTCGTTCGACGCCGGGTTCGACCTGGTCGTCATGACCGGGCACGTGTTCCAGGTCTTCCTCACCGACGAGCGGGTCCGCGAGCAGTTCACCGCCGTCCGCGCGGCCCTCGCGCCGGGCGGGCGGTTCGCGTTCGAGACCCGCAACCCCGGTGCGCGGGCGTGGGAGCGCTGGACGCCCGAGCACGGTGTGGACGTCGTCGGCGCGCACGGCGAACGGGTCCGGGTCGAGCACCGGGTGGAGAGCGTGGTGGACGGGGTGGTGACGATGACCGAGACGTTCAGCTGCCCGGACTGGCCCGAGCCCCGCGTCGACCGGGGCTCCCTGCGGTTCCTGCCGGCGGACCGGCTCGACGCGTTGCTGCGCGAGACCGGGTTCGAGGTGGCGGAGCGCTACGGCGACTGGGACCGCTCGCCGTTCACCGCCACCGGCCGCGAGATCATCACGATCGCACGACCAGGTCCGCCTCCGGCAGCCCGCCGTCGCTGACGACGAGCGCCCCGGCGGCCCGCACCAGCGGCAGCACCGCGGCGAACGCCTTGTGCGCCAACGCTTCCGCCGGCGGCGCGACCGGCATCACGCCGTGCAGCCCGTGACGCTCCACGGCGGACAGTTCCGGCAGGGCGAACGTGACGTCGTGCAGCAGCAGGCGGATCCCCATGTCCCGCAACGAGGTCAGGTTGTCCTCCACCGCGTCGAGGTCCTCGGCGTGGGCCGGCGAGGTCAGGCACCGCGCGGACAGGCTCAGCCACAGCCGCTCCGGCGGCAGCCCGGAGGCGCGCAACGCGTCGGCGACCGGCGCGGTGAGGTCCGGGTCGCGCGACTGGTCCGGCGACAACCGCACCACGACCGGCAGCTCCTCCGCCGCCGCGAAACCGCACGCCTCCTCCAGCACCCACTCCGCGAGCTGGCCGCTCAACCCCAGCTCGTCGGCGAACCGCAGGCACTCCTCGTGCGACACCGGCCCGTACTCCGCCTCGTGCCACCGCAGCCGCGCCGCCACCGCGACCCGGTCACCGCCCGGCCCCGTCACGGGCAGGTAGTCCAGCGCGATCTCACCGTTCTGCAACGCGCCCGGCATGGTCGCGATCAACGACAGCCTGGTGCGGTCGCGGGCGTCCCGCCCCTCGTCGTAGACGCCCCACTGGCCCTTGCCGCCGGTCTCCGCGCGGCGCAGCGTGCTGTGCGCCTGGCGCAGCAACGCCATCGCGTCCGACCCGCGGGCCGACGTGCGGACGAAGCCCATGCCCGCGGACACGCCCACGCCGTGCCCGGCCAGGCTCACCGGCTCCACCAGCGCGGCCTCGATCGCCTCGGCCAGCGCGGAGATCCCGGGCGTGGTGGGCGAGTCCTCGATCAGCACCACGAACTCGTCGCCGCCGATGCGGGCCACCGTCGCGCTCTCGCCGGCCACGACCTCGGTCAGCCGCCGTGCCACCACCTTCAGCAGCTCGTCGCCCGCCTCGTAGCCGAGGCCGTCGTTGACGATGGCGACGCTGTCCACGTCCAGGTAGATCAACGTGATCGAGCCCGGCCGGCTCAGCACCTGCTCCAGCTTCGGCAGGAAGCTCTGCCGGTTCGGCAGGCCGGTCAGCACGTCGTGCAGCGACTGGTGGCGCAGGTAGTCCCGCAGCACCCGCTGCTCGGTGGTGTCCTCGACCACGGCGACGTGCCAGCGGGGCCGCCGGTCGGCGTCGCGCACCACCGACAGCGCCACCGTCGCCCACACCGGGTCGCCCGCCTCGTCGGTGAACCGCCGCTGCACCCGCACCGAGTCCGCGGTCAGCGGCGTCGCGCCGAACAGGGTGGCGAGGTCGGCGGGCCGCAGCATCGCCTCCAGCGCCGGGTTCGCGCCGACCAGCGCGCCGTCCCCGTCGAAGATCGCGATGCCCGCCGTGGACCCGAGGAAGACCTGCCGGAACAGCTCCGGCAGCGCCCACGCCTCGACCGCCGCGGGTGGGGTTCCCTCGGCCGGGGTCACGCGGGCGGGCTCGGTCATGTGGGGGCGGCGGCGGTGGGGTGAAGATCAGGTCAGGGTGAATCTTCCGGACCGGCGGCCACCGCCGTCAAGGTTTACCGGATCGGGTTACACGCAGACCCACTCCGTCAGCACCGTCGTGCCGGCGACCTCGCAGCGCAACCGGATCGGCCCCGGCGGCGGCGGGCCGAGCAGGAACATGCCCAGCTCGTCCAGCTCCGCCTCCTCCACCGGTCCCGTCGCCCGCAGCAGCACCACCCGGCCCGGCCCCGCGGGCAGCACCTGGCCCGCGACGCCCGCCTCGGTCACCTCCACCTGCACGGACACGCCCTCGGCGTCGAACACCAGCTGCCGCGCCGTCTGCGCCGCCCGCGCCCGCGTCGTGAGCCCCGGGTCGAGGACGGAGTCGTAGCTGGTCAGCGCCAGCAACTCGGCGTCGACCGTGCGCCACGTGTACGCCGCCCGCGCCGCCTCCAGCAGGTGCGCGGGCACGTCCCGCTCCTCCGCCAGGGCCTCGCCCAGCTCGCGGAGCAGCACCTCATCGCTTTCCCACCCCGGATCGTCCTTCAACACCGACCACACCTCCTCCGCCCACCGGCCGCGGCTCGACCAGCCTCAGCACCGCGGGAGTCTTGCGCAACTTCTCCAGGCACCTGATCCGGGTGGGCCCGATGCTGCCCACCGGCATCGCCAGCTCCTCGCCGACCTCGGCGTAGCTCGGCGGCGGGTCGGCCATGAGCCTCGCCAGCAGCTCGCGGCACTGCTCGGGCAGCGAGCGGAAGCCCTCGCGCAGCGCCTGCCGCCGCTGCGCGGCCTCCATCTCCTCGTCCAGGTCCGCCACCGCGTCGTCCGGGCTCGCCGGCTCGTCCTCCGACTGCGGGTCGAACGGCTGCGTGCGCTGCTGCGCCCGCAGCACGCGCAGGCACTCGTTGCGGGTGGTCGTGGCGATCCAACCGGGCAGCGCGTCCGCCTCGCGGAGCCTGCCGACCTGCTCCACCAGGCGCAACCACACGGTCTGGTGCACGTCCGCCGCATCCGCGGGGCGCAACCGGTGCCGGTGCACCACCGCCAGCACCAAGGGCGTGTAACGCTCGACGATCTCGTTCCACGCGCCTTGATCGCCCTCCGCCGCCGCGCTCACCAGCTCGGCGATCGGCGATGCAGGGCTCACGTCCCCTCCTCTGGTCCAGGGGGTGCCGCGCCTCCGCACCGGACCCCGCCGGCGCGGACCCCTGCCGGGCCACGGACTGCACACTTCTCGCCACACACTACGGAGCTTCGAGCGCCGCGTCAGATACAGAGTCGAACTGCGCCGCCTCCGGCGTCGCGGGCGAGGTCGCCTGGGAGTCGACCGTTCGCGTGCTGATCCCCGGCGATCGAAAAGCGTGATCGCCGGGGATGAGCA
>NZ_JBHYXZ010000092.1:0-34746 GCF_042752395.1 Actinosynnema sp. NPDC059335
CGCCTGGCACACCGCTCAGGCCCGGCCAGCTACCATCCCGGCGGCACCGACCGCATCCAGGTAACAACCGCCTCGGGTTATCGGGGGAAGCTCAGCCACGGACGACTCCCTTCAGGCCCTATCGGACCATGCCTGGAAAGCCACCGGGCTACCGGGGGAAGCTCATTCGGCGAGGTCGTCGAGCAGCAGCGACACCGCGTGGGCGGCTTGCTGGGGAACCACGCCGTTGCCCAGCGCCCGCAGCTGCGCCGTGCGGGGCAGCGGGAGGTCGGTGACCCACCCGCGCGGTAGGCCCATGAGGTGTTCGACGAAGGCGGGCGCGAGCACCGGGCGTCGGTGGTTGCCGTGCTGGGTCGGGTGCGGTGCCGGGCGGCCGAGCACGGTTTCCCAGCGGCGGATCGCCGCCTCGTAGACACCCCAGTCGACCGGCTCGGACGCCGGCCGAGCGGTCGGCGTGTCGACCGGGCCGGACACCGCTACGAGGTGGCATCTCCTGCGTGGGCTTGGGTCGGGGTGCGCAGCCGCATGACCGCCGATGGCAGCATCAGATCGCCCTTGGAGCCTCGTTGAGCGGGGCATCCCTTCGTGCCGTCGGTGGCGCGCGGCGTGGGAAGCAAGGCCTCCGGTGCCACCAGTGGAAGCACCTGCTGCGACAGCGGCGGACGAAACCCTCGACCGGCCGCGCGGCCCGCCGTTCCGGTGTCGGAGGCCCGCGGGGTCGGCAACAACCGAAGCTCGTCCGGCGGCGTCGGGCCACCCTGTCCGCTCGCGACTGCGGCACTGTTCGACGAGTCGTCGTGCACGGTCGCCGTCTCCGCGACCGGAGTGGGGCACGCGGAGCCAGGCGAGCAGGAACACCCGCTCGCGGCGGTGGGCCGCTCCGACGTCGGAGGCGCGGACGCTACGCCATGTCGCGTCGTACCCCGCTTCGGCCAGGTCGCCGAGTACGCGGTGGAGTCCTCCCCCGCGCCAGCGAAGCGCGGCGACGTTCTCCACGACGACGAGCGCTGGTCGTAGTAGGCGAAGGCCCGCCACGATGTCGGTCCAGAGTCCACTGCGCGTTCCCTTCTCGATTCCCACGCGTTTCCCGGCCGCGGAGATGTCCTGGCACGGGAACCCGGCGACGAGTACGTCGATCGGCTCGACCACACGCCAGTCGATGTACCGCAGGTCGCCGAGGTTGGGAACGTCCGGCATCCGGACGGCGAGGATCTGTGTGATGTGCGGGTCGGGGTCGGCGACCCAGGCGATGCGGCCGCCGCCCAGTGCTGTCAGCACGCCGAGGTCCAGGCCGCCGTATCCGGTGCACAGTGATCCCACGACCGGACCGGACTCGACGCTTGCCGTCCCTCGTCCCGGCCCCGGTGTCATCGCCGGGGCCGAGGCAAGAGCGAGCGGACGTGCCGCCCGCGCACGGGGTGAGCGGGGTGAACTGTGCCGGGTCATGCTGCCCGGCCTCGCTGCACGGGACTGTCACCGACGTGGCCGGCGGACCGCGTCGAACGGAACGGTCCGAGGTTGGTCACACCTGCCGAGGACCCGCCTGCGTTCTTGTGCAGGGCGGTGCGGAAGACGAGGACGTCCTCGTGGGCGATCAGGTGCAGGGGCAGACCGGCCTCGCGCTGCTTGCGGATGAAGTCGCGCTGGAAGAAGCTGCCGCGGGCGACCAGGTCGGTGGCGGCGGCGCGGGCGAGCAGCGCGACGTTGCGCTCGACCGGGATCAGTCCGGCGGCGCGTCCGCAGGCGAGGATTTGGGAGGGCAGGTCGATCAGTTCGGCGTGTTCGCGCCAGGGGCGGATGGTGACGGCGATGTGCCCGCCGGGGCGCAGGAAGGTGCGCAGGGCGGTGAGGATGCGGGTGAACCCGGCCAGCAGTCGGTGGTGGCCGATGTTGGGGAGGTTGCCGCGGTCGAGGGTGTTGCCGTAGCGGTGGTGGTACTTCTGCACCCCGGCGCCCGGCGCGACCGACACCTGTCCGTGGGTCGACGCCCCGTAGGGCGGTGAGGTCACCACCAGCGCCGCCTGTCCTACGTACTCGTCCGGCAACAGCGTCACGAGCTGTCGGGCGTCGCCGTGGAACACCTGGGCGTCGTGGTCGATGCCGTGTTGCCGTGCGAGATCGAGGTTGGCGTAGGCGACGTCGACCCAGTGGGGTTCGTACTCGACGCCGACGGCGCGGCGGCCGAGGCGGACGGCTTCGACGAGGGTGGTGCCGACGCCGCACATCGGGTCGAGCACCAGTTCGCCGGGTCGGGTGTAGTGGGTGACGGCGTGCCGGACGACCTCGGGCAGCATCTTGGCCGGGTGCGCGGTCGACTCCGGGACGTAGGTGTTCTTGCGCTGGGTCTTCGCGTCGTTCTGCGCGGTGGTCCACACCGAGACCGCGGGCGGCTCGGACCTGTCGCCGCGCGGGCCGTCGCCCGGGGTCGTGTCCGCAGGGTCGTCCACGGCGGTGGGCGGTGCGTCGAGTGCGTCGGTGGGCGTGCGCGGGACGTGCCGGGTGGGCTCGTCGTCGATCGCGTCGGTAGTACCGGTCGAGGCGTTCGCGTCGGTGTCGGCGGAGGTCCGGGTGGTGTGATGGCGCGTCACGGGTATGCCTTCCTGGCGGTGCGGACGGAGTCGGTGGGAGTCGGACGTGCGCGGCGCGCTCATCGGATGTCTTCCTTCCGCACGGGGACGTCCGTGGGAGGTCGGTGGTCGTGGGGTTGGGCGAAGACGAGGACGTCGGAGTGGATGCGCCGATGGGGTGCGGGCAGCCCGCGTACCAGCGCGCGGTGCCGCGCACGGCCTTGTGCGTCGTTGGTGTCGGAGTGGTCCGACGTGCCGTCGCAGCCCTGGTCGCGTGCCGTCTCGGTGAGGTGGAGGCGGCCGTCTCGGACGGGTGCGTGGACGGCGACGATGTGCTGGAGGTAGAGCAGGTCGGCGTTCTGTCCGGCGGTCACCACGGTGCCGGTCGGATCGGTCAGCTCACCGCTCGTCCAGTCACAGTGGGTGAGCACTGCGAGGATGCCGCCTGCTCGCAACAGGCTGGTCGCCGCCGGTGCGACGAGGTCTGCCGCACGGACGCCGGGATGGTGCGGGGGCAGGCTGGTGATGACCAGGTCGGCGCTGCCCGTGGTCGTCGACCGGTCGTGCCGCGCGGTGGCTTCGATGGCGAACACCGGCGTCGTCGAGGTGGTCGCGGAAGCCGGGCCTGTGCCGTTGGCGAAGTCGGCGCGGAAGGGGCGGGAGGTCGGGTCGGTCACGGTCGGGGCGGTCGGGACGTGCTCGACGCGCACGGCCCGGTCGAGGTGTTCGATCGTGCGCACGGCGTCGGCGAGCTCGGGGTTCGGGTCGGTGCCCGGCGCGTGGTCGATGACGCCGTCGATCCCCGCCAGGACGGTTCCCGGTGGTTGTTCGTCGGTGGTGGGCCAGGTGAGCAGGACGACCTGTGCGGCGGGGTGGCTGAACGAGGTGACGATCCGCTCAACGAGTGCCGCAGGCCACGTGGCGTCGAGGTCGATCGGGTGTGCGGCGGTCCAGACGGTGGCCGGGGTGGGTGTTGAGGCCGAGCCCCGCGACCGGGAACGGGTGGTGTCGCCGATGGGTTTGGCGGGGCTGACGCGGGTGGTGGTCGGGGCGGTCGGCCAGGGGCGCCGGTCCTCGCCCCGCCGCCCGCCGGGGCGGGGCGAACTGGCGTTGGTGCGCCGTCGGGATGGGCGGCTGTCGGAATGCTCGGATCGGGTCACGGGATCCCCTCGCATCGCGGAGGCTGGTGCGCCCTGTCGGTGCAGGACGCCGACGACACCCGAGAACTCCGAAATACAGGCCCTCCGGGGACATGAGGTGAGCCACTTTGCCGAATGACTGCACAGCCGTGTTGGAACCGGCGACGGCTAACGCCTGTCTTCGCGCACGCCGGGAAGGGTTTTCACGCGGAACGGTGGCGGCGGTTTTTCGACAAGAAGGCGTCGCAGGCCCGGCTCGTCGCTTCCGCGCCGCTGTCTGCGGGACACCGCTATGACCGGACTGGTACCGGACCAGCACCGGGCGCGACGAAGTGCAGCTGGAGGGGCATTACCGCCGCGCTGTTGACGATCTTGGCGACGCAAAGTCGATGATCATTCTCACCGTGGAGGTGGATCCGCGGATGATCGGGGACGCGCCCGGCGGAGGATCGCCGGTACTTTTGCGGTACTAGTCCGGTACCAGTTCGGTAAGTGTTTGGTACTACCCGCTGTGGCGTCCTGGGCGAGTCGTTGTTCCGACTCGTTTCGGGAGCTGTTCCATGACTTCGTATGACATTGTTCCGCGTTCGGGTTTCGAGCGTGGTGACATGCCGTTGGACGCCGTCCGGTCGGCGTTCGAGTGGTTGGTCGTCGGCCCGCACCCGGTGGGTGTCGACGGCCGGTTGTTCCCCGGCCTGCCGGCGCGGCGGGTGCCGCTGGACGAGTTGCGCGACCGGCTGCTGAACCGCCGTTGCCCGCAGGCGCTGCGGGACGCGGTGTGGGCGCATGTGGTCCTGCTCGCCCGTACCGAGGGCGGCACCTGGACCGTCGGTGCGGTCGGTGTCGCGTTGCCCGCGCTGATCTCCATCGTCGCCACGCTCTCGGCGAAGTTCGCCGGCGATCCCCGTGACATTCACGCCGCCGTGCTCGCCGGGTTCGTCGCCGAACTCGCAGTGGTGGACCTGCGTCGGCCGCGCATCATGTTGCGGTTGCGGTGGGCGGCCTACCGCGCCGGCCACGCGGCCGTGCGCGAGGCGCTCGACCGGCCGGTGCCGTTCAGTCCGGGGTTCCGCTCGATCATGCCGCCGCCCCCGTGGGGGCACCCGGACTTCGTCCTGGCGCGCGCGGTCGCCGAGGGCGCCATCACCGCGGTCGAGGCCGAACTCATCGGTTCCACCCGTCTGGAGGGCGTGTCCCTGGTCGACGCCGCGGCGGTACGCGACCTGTCCTACCAGGCGGTGAAGAAGGCGCGCCGGCGTGCCGAGCACCGCCTCGTCGCCTACCTAATCGACGACACCGCCGACACCGCGCACGCCGGCGCGGGCCAGGACGATCCGGCGACCCGGGCGGTCGACTCGGCGGTCATCACCACCGCCGCCCGGCGCACGACCGGCACCGCCGGTTCGTCGCGCACCGTAACGGCCTTGCGGAAGCGCACGCCGCGGAAATCGCGGGATCGCATGTCCCCGCAGGACGGATTTTCCGGAGTTCACGGGCGCGGGAGGAGCTCGGCCTCCCCCGCGCCCACCACCTCCTCACCCGAGCCGCCGCAGCGGCCGTCGAGTTCGACTCCCGGAGCGTCGCGATGCGCCTGACCAATACCCCCCTCCTTCCTAACCACGTCGACAACCGACACGTTGACAGCCCCGCACCGGGCCACCACGGAACCAGCTCTCACATCCGTCCAACCACCTGCCCCGGTCCCGACCCGCGCGGCCGGCGAACCGCGATCCCTCCGACCTCTCCTGCGGTGCGGGGGCGCGCATTTCGTCGCGTGCCCGTGCTCACCACGATGGTTCTACTGGTGCTGCTCACCCCGGAGGCGGTCGCCCAGGCGGACACCGTGGTGCTCGCGATCGCAGGCACCGTGGACGAGGTCCTCAACAACATCCGCAACTGGTTGATGGGCATCCTCGCCGGGCTGGCGACGGTGTTCCTCACAGTGGGTGGCGTACGTCGGGTGTTCGGCGCCGGTGACCCGGGTGAGCAGGAGAAGGCCAAGCAGGCGTTCAAGTCGGCCGGGATCGGTTACGGCCTAGCCGCGCTCGCCCCGCTGGTCGTCACCGTGCTCCAGGGAATCGTGGGGGCCTGACCATGGCCACCGCACCCACCGCGCCGCACCAGCACCAGCACCAGCAGAACGCGCCCTCATCCGAACCCGAGCCTGCATCGCCACCAATCGGCGCCGCCACCGCCGGGCGGGCGGGCCGATGGCGACATCGCACCGTGGGGGTGGTGCTCACTGGGTGGGTGGTGCTCGCCGGTGTGGTCACGGCGCTGGCCTGCTCCGTGCTGTCGGCATCCGCCCAGCCCGCCGATCCGTGTGCCGGCCCGGGGCCGTTCCCTGTGCCTTGTTCTTCGCCGAGCATGACGGGCTCGTCGACGGCATCGCCGCCAACGACGGTGCCGTCCACGACAGCGCCGCCGAACCCGTGCCTCACTCCCCCGCCGGACCGGCCTTCGCCGCCGCAGTGCCTTCCCGCACCGACGACCTCGGCGCAACCCGTCGGCACGCCGACGGTCACCGCACCGGCGCCCCCGGCGGAGTCCGACTGCGGGATTCTCAACCCAGGCGCCTGCATCGGAGAGGGCATCGCGGGACTTCTGCACCTGCTGGTCGGCGAGTCGCTGAACGTCTTGTTGAGCTGGGTGGGCAGCAGCCTGCTGTCCACGCCGACACTGGCCGACCTGCCCCGTGTCGGAGAGATCTGGGAGCAGTCACGGCTGTTCGTGGTGGCGGTCTACTCGCTGCTGGTCATGCTGGCCGGAATCGTGCTGATGGGGCACGAGACCGTGCAGGCCCGCTACTCGGTCCGCGAGATCGCGCCACGCCTCGTGGTCGGGTTCCTGGCCGCCAACCTCAGCCTGATCGTGGGCGATCACGCCATCCGCCTGGCCAACGCCGCGACCATGGCCGTGCTCGGTGACGGGCTCGATCCGCAGACCTCGGGCAAGGCGGTCACCGAGCTGTTCGTCAGCCTCGTGGCCAACTCGCTGGTCACCGGCGGGCTGTTCGCCGGGGCACTGTCGGTGGCGCTCACCGTCCTGCTGGTCGCGCTGCTGGTTGGCTACATCGTCCGGGTCGCGCTCACGGTGATCCTGCTGGCCGGGGCTCCGCTGCCGTTGATGTGCCACGGCCTGCCCCAGACCGAAGGACTGGCCTACTGGTTCTGGCGTGCCGGGGCCGGGGTGCTGGGCATCCAGGTCGGCCAGAGCCTCACGCTGATCTGCGCGCTGAAGGTGTTCCTGCAACCCGGCGGTTTCCACTTCTTCGGCGCACCCACCGCCGACGGGCTGGTCAACCTGGTCGTCCTGATCGCGCTGGTGTGGATCCTGGTGAAGATACCGGGCTGGGTGCTGCGACAGGTCCAGGTCGGCGGCGGACGCCGGTCATTCGTTGTCGGGATGGCACGCGCGTTCGTCTTCGGCAAGGCGATGGGCCTGCTCGGCGGTCGAGGGGCAGGCGCCCGCGCCCCATCCGCAGCAGGCGGTGCGGGACTCGGTGCCCGCGCGCCGCGAGGGCGTGACCCGGTGTGGCCCGCGCAGGTGCGGGAGTGGGGCGGCATCGGCGGCGTGTTCAGCCCCGAGGCGATCGGACGTCGCCTGCACACCCACCACGCCCGGGAAGTCGCGCGGCGGCGCACAGTGTCCGGTCAACAGCACCTGCGGTTCCTCCAGCCCTCACCCCAGACACCGACGCACGACCTGGCCGGCTGGCACCCTGCGGGCAGCACCACCACACCCGTGTTCCGCGCCGCCTCCCCCGCCACCGACGACTCGTCGGAACCCGTCCAGCCACCGATCGGCACCGCAGCGGCACCCGTGTTCCGCACACCGGAAGAGGACTACCGTCCCCGGTCCGCGCCACCCCCGACGCGCGCCGCGCCCGTTCCACCCGAGCTACGGTTCCGCCCTCCCACCGACGAGGCTGCCGTCGCACCGGTCCGGGCGGCCGGACGCGCCGAGGCACCGGTGTTCCGACCGGCCTCGCCGCCACCGCCCGGTGCACATGGCCGACGCACCAGGACCCACACCCCCGCGCCCGTGCTGTTCCGGGCACCGGGTCCGCCCGCCACGCCACCGCCACCATCCGGTGGTCCGCCGGCGCGAAGTGGTGTTCCCCCGGTCCCTCCCGCACGCCCTGGGCGGCCGGCGCGTCCGGGAGGTGAGCAGCGGTGAGTCACCCCGTCCGTATCCCGGCCGATGTCGACATGCACGACCGCGTGCTCGGCCCGCTGACCGCACGCCAACTGGCCGTCCTCGCCGCCACCGCGACGGTGCTCTACCTGATCTGGGCGGCCACCCGCGCGTTCCTGCCGATCCCGGTGTTCGCGGCCTTCGCCGTCCCGGTCGGCGCGGCGGTGGCGATGCTCGCGATGGGCAAGCGTGACGGGATGCCGCTGGACACGCTGCTGCTCGCCGCCATCCGACAGCGCCTCGCCCCGCGCCACCGCGTCGCCGCCCCGGAGGGCGTGCGACCGGCACCCGCGTGGCTCACTCCGACCGCGGAACAAACCACCGGCGGCAAAGGCAAGGGCCGCGTCGAGC
The DNA here is from genome assembly GCF_042752395.1 of Actinosynnema sp. NPDC059335. Classification (NCBI taxonomy): domain Bacteria; kingdom Bacillati; phylum Actinomycetota; class Actinomycetes; order Pseudonocardiales; family Pseudonocardiaceae; genus Actinosynnema; species Actinosynnema sp. NPDC059335. The sequence goes on from NZ_JBHYXZ010000092.1 coordinate 8,255, forward strand.
GACCCGGCCAGGTCTCCCCTGCGGCGCTGCGGCTGCCGGCCGAAGCGGTCACCGAGACCGGCGTGGTGGACCTGGGCGGTGACGGGTTGGCGGTGGTCGCGGTCGCCTCGACGGTGAACTTCGCGCTGCGGACCCAGAACGAGCAGGAGGCGCTGGTCGCCGCGTTCGGCCGCTACCTGCACTCGCTGACCGCCCCCGTGCAGGTGCTGGTGCGCACCGAACGGCTCGACCTGACCGCCCAGATCGCCGAGCTGCGCGACCGCGCGGGCGGGCTGCCCCACCCCGCGCTGGAGGCTGCCGCAGTCGAGCACGCCGACTACCTCGTCCAGCTCGGCCGACAGTCCGACCTGCTGCGCCGCCAGGTGCTGCTCGTGCTGCGCGAACCGCTCGACGGCACCGTCCCGACCGACGGTTCGGGCAGCCCCGGTTCGCTGGCGGTACTCGGTGCGATGGCGGGCATGCGCCGCAAGCGAACGGGAGGCGAGGCCGCTGCCGGGGTGTGGCGGGCGGCGGAGTCGCGCCTGGTGCGCCGCCTCGGTGAGGCGATCGACCTGCTCGCCTCGGCCGGGATCGTGGTCACCCCGCTGGATGCCGGGCAAGTGACGGCGGTGCTGGCCTCGGCGTGCAACCCCGACAGCCTGCTGCCGCCGTCCGCCGGGCTGGCCGGGGCGGACGAGGTCATCACCACGCCCGGCTCGGACCCCATCGACGACGTCGACGGCTGGGGCCACGAGGACGAGAGGGGATGGTCCTGATGGTCTCCCGTACCCGACGCGACCACAGCCGGGTCGCCCCGACGGCGGCGTTCTCCGCGGCGGCCGCGTTCACTCCCGACGCGCTGTCGGTCGCCGCGCGGCACGTGGAGGTCGGCGGTGAATGGGTGGCGTCCTTCGCGGTGGTCGGTTTCCCGCGCGAGGTACATCCGGGCTGGCTGGCACCGTTGCTGACCTACCCCGGCCGGCTGGACGTGTCGCTGCACGTCGAGCCGATCGACCCGGCCACCGCCGCCTCACGCCTGCGCAGGCAGCTGGCGAGGCTGGAGGCCGGGCGGCGGCACACCGCCGAGCACGGCCGCCTGTTCGACCCGCACGTCGAGGCCGCCACCGAGGACGCCTACGACCTGTCCTCCAGGGTGGCCCGCGGCGAGGGCAAGCTGTTCCGGGTCGGGCTGTACCTGACCGTCCACGCCACCTCGCAGAAGGCGCTGGCCGACGAGGTGGCCGCGCTGCGATCGCTGTGCGCCTCGCTGCTGCTGGACGCGAAGCACACCACCTACCGGTCGTTGCAGGGCTGGGTGTCGACCCTGCCGATGGGCCTGGATCTGATCGGGATGCGCCGCACGTTCGACACCTCGGCGTTGGCGGCGGCGTTCCCGTTCACCAGCCCGGACCTGCCCGCCGCCGACCCCACCTCGGTCGCGGCACCCTCCGGGGTGCTCTACGGCTACAACGTCGGCTCCCAAGGGCTGGTGCACTGGGACCGGTTCGGCGACGGGATGCACAACCACAACAGCGTGATCCTCGGCCGATCCGGCGCGGGCAAGTCCTACCTGGTGAAGCTGGAACTGCTGCGATCGCTGTACCGGGGCATCGAGATCGCCGTCGTCGACCCCGAGGACGAGTACGCCCGCCTGGCCGCCGCGGTCGGCGGCACCTACGTCCACCTCGGCGCGCGAGGCGTCCGCCTCAACCCCTTCGACCTGCCGATCCACACCCGTGCCGACGGCCGCCGCACCGCCCCGAAGGACGCGCTCGTACGCCGGTCGCTGTTCCTGCACACCGTCATCGCCGTCCTCGTCGGTGGAGCACTGGAGCCGACGGAGCGGGCGGCGTTGGACCGGGCGATCGCCGAGACGTACCAGAGCGTCGGGATCACCGCCGACGCGCGCACCTGGACCCGCCCGTCACCGACGCTACGGGCCTTGCGCGACCAGCTTGCCGGTGCCGGGCAGGCCGGTGACCGGGCCGCGGGCGAGCTGGCCGCCCGGTTGCACCCGTTCGTCGAGGGCGCGTTCTCTTCCCTGTTCGACGGGCCCAGCAGCGTCAACCCCGAAGGGCACCTGGTGGTGTTCAGCCTGCGCGACCTGCCCGACAAGCTCAAGGGCATCGGCACCCTGCTCACCCTGGACGCGGTCTGGCGGCGGGTGTCCAACCCGGCCATCCGCCGCCCGCGCCTGGTCGTGGTCGACGAGGCGTGGCTGCTGATGAAGCAGCCCTCCGGCGCCGAGTTCCTGTTCCGGATGGCCAAAGCCAGTCGCAAGCACTGGGCCGGGTTGACGGTGGCGACCCAGGACACCGCCGACGTGCTCGGCAGCGACCTGGGCAAGGCGGTCGTGGCGAACGCGGCGACCCAGATCCTGCTGCGGCAGGCGTCGCAGGCCATCGACGAGATCACCCGGACCTTCGACCTCTCCGCCGGGGAGCGCGCGTTCCTGCTCTCCGCCGACCGCGGACAGGGCCTGCTGTCGGCCGGGACGCAGCGGGTGGCGTTCCAGAGCATCGCCTCGCCGACCGAGCACTACCTGGTCACCAGCAACCCGGCCGAACTCGCCGCCTACAACGACACAAGCGACACCGGCGGGCCGGTCGACGAAGGCGAGGCCGCGTTCGTCGACCTGGGCTTCGACGGAGACGAGTTCGGCTCCGACACCGACTTCGACCAGGTCCATCTCGACGCCGCCTGAGCCGCGCGCACCACCACTTCCGCCGCACCTCTCCCGTGAAGGGATTCGTCCATGGCCTCCCGAACACCGACGTGGGTACCGCCTGCCCTCGACCAACCACCGACGACACCGCTCCTCGCCAGCGCGCCCACGCACTCGACGGCCCCTGTCGCCGCCGGGTGGCTGGAGGACTACCTGCGCGACCCCGGCGGTGCACTACTCACGCTCCTGGATCGGCTGCGGGACCTTGCCCTGGACTGGTGCCCGGTCGCGGTCCCCGTCCTCGCGGTGCTGGTCACCGGGATCGTGCTCGGCCGGCGGTGGTGGGCACGGCGCTGTCACGAGCTGCTGCTGGCCGACGCCCGTCAGGTCACGGTGCTCGCCCCGCCCACGGTGGATCCCGCGGGCGGGGCCGCGTTGTGGTCGAACCTGGTCGGGCTGCTGCGGCCCGGGTGGTGGCGGGCGTTCACCGGCCAGCCGCACGTGGCGTGCGAGTACCTGTTCTCCGAGGCCGGGGTGGCGATCCGGTGGTGGGTGCCCGGTGTCATCCCGCCCGGCTTGGTCGAACGCGCCGTGGAGGCGGCCTGGCCCGGCGCGCACACCCGTGTCGGCCCGGCCGAACCACCGCTGCCGGCACCCGGTGAGGGGCAACGGCGGCTGGTGGTGGGCGGAGAGCTGCGGCTGGCGCGCCCCGAGGCGTTGCCGATCCGCAGCGACTTCGACGCCGACCCGATCCGCGCCCTGATCGGCGCACCGGTCGAGCTCGGCCGCGAGGAGTACGCCTGCGTGCAGGTGCTGGCCCGCCCGGTCACCGGCCGCCGCGTCCAGAAGGCGCGCCGCGCCGCCCGGCAAGTCCACACCGGCTGCTCGACCCGCCTGGTCGGCCGCCTGCTCGACGCGATCACCCCCGGCACCGACAGCCGCTCCCGGCGTACGGCTGCGGCGAGGACGACGACCGGGGCACTGCACAGCGATCCGCAGACCTCGCTGGAGTACGCGGCGCAGAACCGAGCGATCGTGGGCAAGCAACGCGGCAGCCAGTTCGAGACGGTCGTCCGCTACGCCGTGGCGACCCTTCTGCCCGTCGACGCCGACGAGGGTGAGATCCGCCGGGTGCGGGATGTCGCCCGAGGCCGTGCGCACGCGTTGGCCGCGAGCTTCGCCTCCTACACCGAGCACAACCACTACACCCGCCACCGCGTCCGCCGCCCCGGTCAGGTGATCGCCTCCCGTCGTCTGGGACGGGGCGACCTGCTCTCGGTGCCCGAGCTGGCCGCGATCGCGCACCTGCCCACCGACGAGGCCATCCCCGGCATCCAACGCGCCGGAGCCCGCGCCATCGCGCCCCCGCCGGGCATCGTCACGCCGGGACCCGAGGCCAAGCCGATCGGGGTCACCGACACCGGCCACCAGCGCCCCGTCGCCCTGCGCGTCCCCGACGCCCGCCACCACCTGCACGTCATCGGCGCGACCGGCTCCGGCAAGTCGACCCTGCTCGGGAACATGATCCTGGCCGACGCCGAGGCCGGGCGCGGGATCGTGCTCATCGATCCCAAAGGCGACCTCGTCACCGACGTCCTGTCCCGCTTGCCGCGCTCGGCAGCTGATCGAGTCGTGATCTTCGATGCCGACAGCAAGGTCCGGCCGCCGTGCCTCAACCCCCTGGACGGCGGCGAGACCGACCTGACCGTGGACAACATCGTGTCGGTGTTCCGGCGGGTCTACTCGGCGTTCTGGGGACCGCGCACCGACGACGTCATGCGCGCCGCCTGCCTCACCCTGCGCAGCCAGGAAGGCGTCGCCACCTTGGCGGACCTGCCCAAGCTGCTGGCCGACGAGGCGTTCCGCAGCCGGGTCACCGCCGGGATCACCGACCCCGTGCTGCGCGGATTCTGGTCCTGGTACGAGGAACTCACCGACTCCTCCCGCTCCCAGGTTATCAGCCCGCTAATGAACAAGCTCAGGGCATTCCTGTTGCGGCCGTTCGTCCGCGACGCGATCGCAGGCGGACACTCCACGGTGGACATGGGTCGAATCCTCGACGGCGGGATCTGCCTGGTGCGCATCCCCAAAGGCTCACTGGGCGAGGAGACCACACGGCTGGTCGGATCACTGGTGGTCGCCCGGACCTGGCAGGCCACCACCGGGCGGGCCCGCACCCCGCAGCGGCAACGCCGGGACGCGAGCCTGGTCATCGACGAGTGCCACAACTTCCTCAACCTGCCCTACCCGATCGAGGACATGCTCGCCGAGGCCCGAGGGTTCCGCGTCAGCATGACTCTGGCCCACCAGCACCTCGGCCAGCTCCCCCGCGAACTGCGAGAGGGCATGTCGACCAACGCCCGGTCGAAGATCTTCTTCAACGCCGGCCCCGAGGACTCGCGCGAACTGTCCCGCCACACCGCACCGCGACTGTCCGACCACGACCTCGCCCACCTCGGCGTCTATCACGCCGCCGTGCGCCTGGTGCTGGGCGGCGAGCAAGCCCAGCCGTTCACCGTGCTCACCCAACCCCTCCCGCCCGCCGTCCCCGGACGGGCACGGGAAATCCGCGGCATCGCGCGCCGCGCAGCGCGGACTCACGCGACCGAGCCCATCACCGACGTGCCCGCAACCACCGGCACCCGGCCGCCTCGCGGCTCGTCGGACAGTTCCCGACCCGCGAACCGGAACGAGCCCGTCGCCCGCCCGCGTAGCGCCGACCCCCGACGCAACGGCTGACCTTCACCCTCTTCCCCTCTTCCACCGGCCATCACACCCCGGCGCGCTTCGCGCCGGCGCGGTATCACACCGCCCACCCGGAGGCGCCCGTCATGATCACCAATCCCACCCGCCAGCGCGCTCTGCGCGGCCACAAGCCGACCCGACCCACCCCGCGTGCCGCGAACACCGCCGAACATCAGGCCGTGCTGGCGTGGCGGCTGACCCCGCGCGACAAGTGGATCGCCCGGATGCTCTGGGAGCACAAGGTCCTCACCGCCCACCAGATCACCGCGCTGGCCTTCCCCAGCTTCCGATCAGGCCGAATGCGGCTGCGTGAGCTCTACCTGTGGGGTGTCGTCGACCGTTTCCAGCCCTTCGTCACCCTCGGCACCGCACCCATGCACTACGTGCTCGCGCCCGCCGGCGCGGCCGTACTCGCCGCCGAGGACGGCCGCGACATCAAGAACCTCGGCTACCGCCACGACCGGGTCTTCGGCATCGCCCACAGCCTGCGCCTGGCCCACACCGTCGGCGTCAACGAGTGGTTCACCGCCCTGGTCCACCGCGCCCGCCACCCCCACCCAGGCGAACAGGTCGAGCTGGCGGCGTGGTGGTCGGAGGCCCGCTGCGCCCGCTACTTCGGCGACCTGGTCAAACCCGACGGCTACGGCCGCTGGCGACACCACGACGAACACGGTGACCGGCAGGTCGAGTGGTTCCTCGAGTACGACTTCGGCACCGAGGCGCTGGCCAAGCTCGCCGGGAAACTCGCTGGCTACGCCGCCCTCGCCCAAGCCACCGGTATCACCACGCCACTGTTGGTGTGGCTGCCGACCTCGCGGCGCGAGGCCGCCGCCCGCCTGCTGCTCGCGAAGGCGTGGCGCGACCTCGACGACCGGCGCCGCGTGCCCATCGCGACCGCGGCGGCCGAGCTGCTCGACCCCGAGGCCGTCCACCCGAGCCCTGCCGACGAAGTCTGGCTGCCGCTCGACGCCCCGACCGGAGCGTCCCGACGAGCGCTGTCGCGATTGCCCGATGCGTAGCCGCACGTACCGCCACCGGTCACGCCCACCGAGGAGACCTCCAAGGGGGCGGACTCGCCGCAGCCGATGTCGCCTCCGCCCTCGCCGATGCCGCCCACCGCGACCGGCCCACGGGTGCCACGCAGGGCGGGCCGGCGGGGAAGGTGGTGACAGCGTGCTGGCCAGGATCGCCATCGGAGCGGCGGCCTTGTTGCTGCTCACCCCCGTCATGATCGGCCAAAGCATGAGTGCCGTGATGGGGGCACTGTTCGGCAGCTCCTCGAACACCACCATCACCTGCACGGAACCGATCGCCGACATCCCGGCCGACTACTGCCTGCTCTACGTCACCGCGGCCACGGCGTGTCCCGGCCTGGACTGGACCGTGCTCGCGGCGATCGGCAAGGTCGAGACCGACCACGGCCGCCTCGCAGCACCCGGCGTGACCGAAGGCGAGAACGTCGCCGGGGCCGGCGGGCCGATGCAGTTCCTCCAACCGACCTTCAACGGCGTCATCGCCGCACACCGAATCCCACCCGGCGGGGCCAGCCCGCCCTCGCGGTACAACCCGCACGACGCCGTCCACGCCGCGGCCTTCCTGCTCTGCGACGAAGGCGTCCGCCGAGGCGACCTGCGGGCGGCGATCTTCGCCTACAACCACGCCGACTGGTACGTCGACATGGTCCTCGAACAAGCCGCCAAGTACGCCGAGGCGGCCGCGGCCAGCGTCGGCAACGGCGACTGCAACGCCATCCAGGCCCCCAACGCCGTCACCCACGCGGCGATCAACTACGCCTGCGGGCAACAAGGGCTGCCCTACGTGTGGGGCGGCGACGGCCCCGACGGCGGACACGAAGGCTTCGACTGCTCCGGCCTGACCAAAGCGGCCTTCGCCGCCGCCGGAGTCATCCTGCCCCGTACCGCCCAGACCCAGTTCGACGCGGGCCCGCGTGTCCCGGCCGGGCAGCCGCTGTTGCCGGGTGACCTGGTCTTCTACGGCACACCCGGCAACATCCACCACGTCGGCCTCTACATCGGCGGCGGAATGATGATCAACGCGCCGACCTTCGGGCAACCGGTGCGGATCGACCACTACCGGTACGACGGAGACGACTACGCCGGCGCGACCCGCCCGGCGGCCCCTATCGCGGCGTAACGGGTTCCACCTCGCCCACGCCCGCGCCGACGATCGCGGCGAACGGTTGGCCGTACTGGTTGACCAGCACGACCTGCTGGACGAACGTCGGCAACGCGACCGGATCGAGCGGGATGATGTTGTAGGCGCTGACGAGGTCGAACAACGTGGTGATCACGGCGCGGCTTGTCGCGGGTGCGGGGACGGTGTCGAAGCCCTCGACGCGGATGTGCAGCATCCGCTGCCACGGGAGCACGGTCACGACCGTGCGGGTGTACGCCGGAAGATCGCCTCGCTCACGTGCCTCGGTGATGTCGTGAGAGATGCGCACGGCGATGGCTTCCAAGGTGTGGCCGGGGCCGTCTCCGGCTTTCGCGCCCCGCACCATCGCACTGTCCGGACTGCGTAGGAATTCGTCCACGGTATGCCTTCCCAGGGCGGGCCGGCCGGCCGACCGTGCACGTCGACATGGGTGGCCCGGCCGTCGGACAGGGGGTCACCGCCGGCGGCGTGGTTGGATCGTCTGTCCTCGGCTGACGCGCAGTTCGGCGCGCAGGTCACCGAGAGTGCGTCCGTCCGAGGTTCGTTTCCACGCCTTCCAGCCGTTCTGCGGCTTGTCGCCGAGCGCGGTCATCGGGCCGGAGGGGTTGACGTAGGCGCGGCCGTCGGCGATGACCAGGGTGCCGTCGGAGCGGATGCGGGCGGTGTGTCGGGCACCGCGCGCCGGACGGTCCCAGACGAACTCCTCACCCGCGTGGATCAGGCCGGCGGCGAGCAGGTCCACGAGGCCGCCGTTGCCGCCCCAACCCCGCAGGGGTCGACCGGCTGTCGCGCCTGTCGGGACCGGTGCGGCCTCGGTCGCTTCGACGTGCAATTCCATGATCGCCGCTGCGGTCACCGCGACGGTCCAGGGCCAGCGCGTGTCCATCCCTTCCCACTCGCCGACACGCATCCACCGGTTGCCGTGGGCGAGCAGCATTTCCACGTCCACCTCGTCGTCCGGCGACTCGCTGTCGGGTGCGGTCAACACGAGAACGAGATCGCCCTCGCACATTGCGGCCTGCGGCCGGTCGGGCAGCCAACACCCGGCGAACAGCGCGACTTCGCCTTCCCGATCGGGGTCGGTTGCACCCAGGACATCCGCTGCCAGCACGAGCAATCCCCACGTGTTCTCGGGTTGCCGCATCGGCGTGGCGGCGACCGACGGGGCGAGGATCACCGCATCGGGCGGAAGCCCTTCCGGCCACAACATCGTCGCCTCGTCGTCGTCCTGTGACGTGACGGGGAACGGTTCAGGCGGAGTCGCCGCGGTGTCGTCGCCCAGCCCGGCGACGGCAGCGTGCGGGTCGGGGTCAGGGGGCGTCGGTGAGGTGGTGTCGGTGGTCATAATTCCTGTGTCCCCTCGGGTTTGGGTCATCCAGGGCCGAACGGCCGACCTGTATGGACGCTTCGTGACCGCCGCGGTGTCAACGCGCAATGTGCGACCGGCGACGAAGTGAACCCTTGTGGGTTAACGGTTTGCCATCTTGTGGGGCGTCTACCTGGGGCAGAGGATCGATCCGGCTATTCCCGCTTGACTTCATGGCGGCAAGGAAGCGTCCATAGTCGTGTGGCCCGAAACCACCGGATGCGCACCGGGGGCCGCACACGCTCCGGCCGGGGCATGACCACTCACCCACACATCACTTCCTGCGAGGCAGTCATGTCCACCAACGCCAACCCGACGCTGCAAGCCGTCCCCAATCCCGGCAAACCACGCACCGAAACCGAGGAAAAGCTGTGGCAGGCCCTGCTCGACCACCCCGCCAGCACCGCTGTCGCGCTGTCGACCGCCGCCGGAATCGGCAAGTCCACCGCGCCGAAGATCCTCGCCCGCTGGGAGAAGGACGGCCTCGTCGCCCGCACCGCCGGGATCGCCGACGGCGGGTCGCGCCCCGCCGACCGCTGGTCGATCACGACCGAGGACCGGCACACCGACGAAGAACAAGCCGTGGCCCAAGGACCGGTTGGTGACCAACCCACCTCCGCTCAGCCCGCTCCGGAAAACGACACACCCACCGACGACCAGCCCACCGCGTCGGGTGACCCACAGGTGGATGCGCAGCCGAAGGGCGAGCGACTGGCACCGGGGGCGTTGCGCGGGATGGTCGAGGACTACCTGCGAGAGCACCCCGACCAGGACTTCACCCCGAACGTGATCGGCAAGGCACTGACCCGGTCGGCCGGTGCGGTGCACAACGCGCTGGAGAAGCTGGTCGACGGCGGCTACGCCGTGCGCACCAGCGACAAGCCCAAAAGGTACGCGCTCGCCCCGGCCTCCGACGACTCCACCACGAACAGTTGAAGGACCCGGGCGGGATCACCACCCGTCTTACGTCACTCACACCCCGACGACATAACGGGAGCACCACCATGCGCACCTGCCGCCCGGCGGACGCCACGGCCGCCGATCACGCAACCCTCACCCCCACACCGCGCGACCCTGCCATCGCGGACTTCTACGACCAGCACAGCACCGAATCCCGATGGCTCGGAGCCGTCCAAGGCCACGCCGACCCGGGATCACTTCGCACGATCGACATCGGACGAAAGATGTTGGAGGCAAACGACCCGGACACCTTCGCCTCGGCCGTGGCCGACCTGCTCGACGTGTGGGCAGACCGGGACGACGGTCTGAGCCATCCGCCGTCGGACGGGTGGCCATGGCCGTGGCCGGACTCCCGCCACGCCGACTGGGTCTACACCTTCGACGGACACCGCGTCTGGGTCGTCACCGACCGCACCACGGTCGGCACGGCCACCCCGACAGCCCTGATTCCCGACCCCGAAGACGTCCTCGCGCGACGGGTCGAACTGCTCGACGACCTACACCGGCGAACCGACCCCACCGCCGAGGACCACCCCAACGCTCCCGGACAACCCAGCCCTCGCCGCAGCCGCTTCGACCTGTTGCACGAACACGTACTCCGCGCCGGCGACCGCACGCAGCCGCTGACCGACCGCGAGATCGCCCACCTGGCGTTCGCGCTGACCAACCCGCTGGTCCGCGACGCCTGCCTGTCCTTCGCCATCAGCGAGCACGCCCACCACGCCGAGGCCCTGTGGACCGAACTGATCAGGACCAGCCCCGCGCCCGAACGAGCCGAACCCGCCGCGCTCCTGGCCGCCTACGCCTGCCTGCGAGGAGACCTCGACCTCGCCGCCGCCGCGATCGGCCACGCCGAGCGCAGCCACCCCGGGCACCGCCTCAGCGAACTGCTCGGCACCGCACTACGCAACGGCATCGACCCACAAGCCCTACCCGAACTGGCACGACACAGCCGGAAACTGATCACACAGCTCTAACCCCGAGACCTCCGACGGGAGTGCCCCTCAACCAGCCCTCGACGGCTCGGCCAGAGCCGTCGACGGCTTCTCCGCGGCCCATCCCCAGGCCACACATACGGGACGGTGCCGCCGGTCAGATAGTCCCAGCGCTGGTCCGCCCCAATCCGCTTGGTCGCCCTCATACGGGCCGATGGCGAGCCGTGTTCATCAACCAAAGCCGTACCCAGGCTCGACTCTGCACTGCGAGCCGCTGACCGAGGTCTCGCTGGCCTGTGCCGACCCGTGGGCATCCACATCCCGGATCGGCGACGCACTGAAGCCTCACCTGATCCGACACACCCGGATCCAATCGACTCGGGTCGCAGGGCGCGCCTGGACCAGCTCCTCCGCGGTTCGGTCGCCTTGGCTGCCCACTTGAAGGCGCTCCGGCAACACTGACCTGTCGTCGCATGAACCGAAGCCTCACCAACCAAATTCAGTCAATACTGAAGTATTAGTGAGAATGTGGATGGACAGCGACATTCACAATTCCCGGCACCGTGCCCTCCAGCCGTTGTGTCCGTTCCCGGACCACCGATGTTGCGCTGCGACAGACCTGCGGCCTACCTGTGCCCCCGGCTCCACCGGACCCGCGGTGGGTACCCCTGCCAGCCGACTGCACCGTGAGCCTGCGCTCTATCGGCGGTGGCGTCACTCCGGACTTGGCAGGTCGTCCGGCACAATGTCCGACAATGGTTGTCCCAAATCCCGCCGGAAGGCGTCAGCTGTCGAGATCATCTCCAACCCCGCCAGCACATGTTCGTCGGAACTGACGAACCCGTGACCGTCCAGACTCGCCCAGAGATGGTGCGCCGCATCCAGCAGCGCCGACCGCCGCTCGCCGGGATCGACCGCCACGGCGGCGGCACGAACGAACTCCACCGCCATGTCCGTGTCGGAACCGTCGCCGGAGGCCCACCACGAGGCCAAAGCGTATTCAATTCTCACCCGGTCGAGCAGCGGAACCGGATGGTGCGGGCGATCGACCCATCGTTCGACGCGCGCGAGGGTGCGCCGCAATTCTTTCTCGAATGGATGCATCTCTGCACCGTATCGCATGCTCCGACGCGACCCGAATAATGCGGACACGACACGAGTGTTAATGTGCGCTGTGCACGGAGGCGGGCGGTCCCCCGGAACACCGGTGGCGGCGCAGCGGGCCGGCGCGTCAACTAGCTTTGCCACCGGCGGCCTCCGTGCACCTTCCCGACGCCGACAGACCCACGGGCACGACAGCGCCCACAGCGAATACGTAATTCGACGCGGTCCGCAGCACGGCGTCGGTGGTCGAGAGCGCGGACCCGGCGGGTCTGCACCGGATGGAAGCGCGTCGACCACCAGGACGCAGTGGCCGAGGCGAGTTCGGCAGCACACCGACCACGGTGGGCGTAGGGCACCGGCCCCACCCACCACGCCCAACACCACGTCGACCAAGCGCACGAACCGGCACGACACGCATCGCTCTCACCGAGGACCGTCCGACACGCCGACCGGGCGCGCAGGCCATCGAGCAGCAACCGGCCATCGAGGTGGTAGCGATACGTAAGGTAACCGACGGCCGACCACACCAGGTCAGGCACCACGCGCCACCGCTATAAACGTGCGATCTCTGCGAATCTGGTAATTTCCGCTGAAATGGCGGATTTGAAGGGTTGCTGTGGACACGCCGCGTCTGCTGAAGCTGTCGTTCGGGATCCGTGACCCTCCGGGGCTGTGCGCCAACATCCACGCCAACCGGATCGAGGCAGCGGTCGCGGCGTTCGTCGGCGCGGTGCAGAGCCTGGCCGGCACGGTGTTCCTGTCGTGTGGGACGACCGGATCGTCGCCGGCCACAGCCGGTTCTACGAATGGCAGGCTGGCACCACCGTGACCACGCTGCCCAGCACGGAGAAGAACACGGTGCCCGCGGGCATGGACGCCTCACCTCGACACGAACCCGGACCACATCACCCGAGAAGGAGATCATGGGCATCGACGAGCGCGAGCAGTACGCCAAGCAGATCCGCGCGGCACTCGAGGAGGCGGCCGCGGAGTACGAGCAGCTCGCCGCAGCGCTGCGGCGTCTGAACGGCATGGTCGACCGGATCGGGCAGACACACGCCAGCGGGTCGATCACCGCCAACACCATCGCCGTCGAGGCCGCGCGGGCGATAGGCCGCAACACACCGAGCCTGGCCACACTGCTGGCCCGGACCGGGGAATACGACTCCGAGGTGCCCAAACTCCCCAACTCGTAGGAAATCCGCCTCGGGCGCGACGACTTCATCGTGGCCGCGTGGCGGAACAGGGAAGGAGCTCCGCTGCGCCGGACGCAGACCAGGACCGACCTATCACCTCGAAGAGGACGGACGTCATGTCGATCAACTTCTACCTCCGGACCCCGCACGACGCGCCGGATGCCGAGGGCCTGCACATCGGCCAGGACGCCGCGCGGACGCAGTTCCTGTTCCGTGCCCACCCCGCAATGGGCCTGACCAACGCCGACGCCTGGCGGTCCTTCCTGGAACGGCCCGGCATGACGATCGTCAGCGAGTACGGCGCCGAGTACCCGCTGGAGGAGTTCTGGGCTCGGGCCACCCTGCGACCGGCCGACGCCGGCGGACCGAACGCGCTGTACCCCCGCTGGCCCGCGGGTGCCCGTGGCTCCCGGGAATGGAACGACGCCGCCGGACACCCCTTCGCCGACTACGAGTTCTCCTGAAGCGGGCGGAACGGCAGCCCGTCACACCGCTGATCGTCCCACGACGTCCCTGAGTATTCGCCGACCCGGAAGGGGCCAGCCAGCGTGGCTGACCGACCGGCAACCGCGGCTGGACGCCGCACAACGCGACGCCGCCGATGCGCAGCGGCCGTGGTCGCCAAGCCACCGGACCGCTACGCGCGGCGGCCAAGCACCACAACCCCGGCACCACCAGCACGGCCACCAAGCGCACCAGCACCACCCGGAATGTCAGGGGCAGGGCGTCGATCGCCTGTCAGTGACGAAAGGGCCAGGGGCTCGGCGTCCGGGCCGGCGGAGCCGTCGTTATGCGGCTGGCCGATGCCGGTCGGGTGAATTCCGCCGACGCCGGGGCTGCGCAGCGGCGCGGTGGTGCCACGCTGTGCGCCATCAGCCGGCGACCGGACCGGGAGGTGGCCCGCGGTGGTGACGCCCGAGCTGCGGCAGCCCGACGACCCCGCGGAGAACGATCCCCCCGAGGACGGCTGGCTGCCCGAGGCGGGCGACGACGGCCCGGCGCAGGTCCGCAACACGGTGTCGGGGACCGTGGACGTGGTGGTGCAGACCGGTGCGGTGCACGGCGACGTGACCCTGCACGCCGCGCCGCTGCCGCCCGCGCCGGTGGTGCCGCGGCAGTTGCCCGCCGCGCCGGCCCTGTTCACGGGGCGGGCGGAGGAGCTGGCCCGGCTGGACCGCGTCCTGACCGCCACCACACCGCCCGCCGACCCGACGGGCACGGGGGCGACGGTGCTGGTCTCGGCGATCGGCGGGGCCGGCGGCATCGGCAAGACCTGGCTCGCGCTGGCCTGGGCCCACCGCCGGCTGGAGCGGTTCCCCGACGGGCAACTGTTCGTCGACCTGCACGGCTTCAGCCCCACCGGCGACCCGGTGCGGCCGGCGGTGGCGGTACGCGGGTTCCTCGACGCCCTCGAAGTCGACCCCAACCGCATCCCCAACGACCTCGACGCCCAAGCCGCGCTCTACCGCAGCCTGGTCGCCGGACGGCGGATGCTCATCGTGCTGGACAACGCCGCCACCAGCGACCAGGTCGCACCCCTACTACCCGGCTCACCGACCTGCACCGTGCTGGTCACCGGCCGCCACAAGCTGGCCTCGCTGATCGACCGGCACGGCGCCCGCCACCTACCCCTCGGCGCCCTGACCCACGAGGAGGCCCGCGGTCTGCTGGCCGCCCGCCTGGGCGCCGACCGCGTCGCCGCCGAACCCGAGGCCGTGGACGCGCTGATCGGGCTGTGCGGCGGCCACCCACTGGCGCTGTCGATCACCGCCCGCACCGCCGAACCCCACCCCGACGTTCCGCTGGCCGAGACCGCCGCCGAACTGCGCGACCTCGGGCTGGAGGCGCTCGACCACGACACCGACCCGGCCGCCAGCCTGCCCGCGGTGCTGTCCTGGTCACTGCGCCACCTCACCGACACCCAACGCACCGTGTTCGCGCTGCTGGGCATCGCCCCCGGCCCCGACACCACCCCGCCCGCCACCGCCGCCCTCACCGGCCTACCCGACCGCACCGCCCGCAGGACGCTGAACGGGCTGGAGAACGCCTCCCTGCTGGAACGACGGCCGGGCGGCCGCTACGCCATGCACGACCTGGTCCGCCGCTACGCCACCACCACCGCCCACACCACCCTGCCCGAGCACGTACGGGAAACGGCCCTGACCCGGGTGGGGGACTTCCACCTGCACACCGCCCACGCCGCCGACCGCCTCCTGGACCCCCACGGCACGCTCGTGCGGCCCGAGCCGCCCGCGCCCGGCGTCCACCCGCACCCGCTGCCCGATACCGCCGCGGCGCTGGCCTGGCTGCAGGCCGAACACGCCACCCTGCTGGCCACCCAACGCACCGCCGCCACCCTCGGCCACCACCACACCGTCTGGCATCTGGCCTGGAACCTGCACACCTTCCACCAGCAGCGAGGACACCGGCACGATGCGGTCAGCACGTGGCAGGCCGCACTGGACGCCGCCGACCACCTGCCCGACCCCGCCACCCACAGCCGCACCCACCGACTGCTCGGCCGTGCCTGCTCCCGGCTGGGCCTGCACGAGCAGGCCATCGCCCACCTGGAGCGGGCCCTGGACCTGGCCGCGCGCCATCACGACCCCACCGAACAGGCCCTCACCCACTGGGTGCTCGCGGTCGCCTGGGAACAGCGGGGGGACGAGCGGCGGGCCCTGGAGCACGCCCACCACGCCCGCGACCTCTACCGCGCCCTCGACCAGCCGGTGCGGGAAGCCGGTGCGCTCAACGCGGTGGGCTGGTACGCCGCGCGGCTGGGCCGGTTCGACACCGCCCGCGAGCACTGCCAGGCCGCCCTCAACCTGCACCGACACCACCACAACCCCGTCGGCGAGGCGGACACCCTGGACAGCCTGGGCTACATCGCCCACCACACCGGCGACCACCACCAGGCCCTCGACCACTACCACCACGCCCTCACCCTGAACCGCGACCTCGGCCACGCGTACGAGGTCGCGAACACTCTCGACCGCGTGGGCCATCCCCACGCCGCCCTCGGCCGGCACGAGCAGGCCCGCACCGTGTGGCGGGAGGCACTGCAGCTGTACCGGGAACAAGGCCGCGACGCCGACGCCGAACGCGTCCAACGCCAACTCGACAACCTCGACCACGCTGGCTGACAGGCAGTGACGCCTACCTTGCGCAAGACCGAGGTGCACCTCGCGACCGGACACGACCAGCACGCAGGCCGGTCGCGCACCCCCGGCCCGTGGCCGCCCGACGTCGACCACGCCGAGGCGCACGCGGTCGCCGGCTGGACCACGACCACGCACTGAACGCGGTGCAGCCGAACCCCCGGACATCGACCATCCGGTCGCCGAGAAGAACACGGCCGCCGAGCACCACACCGACTGGCTGAGCAGGCCGAGCCCGGGTGCCAGAGAACGGTCCCCTGCCGTCCTGCCCGCGACACCCCTACTTCCCCGGCGGCCATGACCGAGCCCGTGATCCGAAAGCCGGGCCCGAACAATCCGGCGCGCAGTTGACCGGGACTAACCTTCGAACGGCAGGTCAACAAACTCGCGCTCCGCGAGGTTCAAGCGGAACGGACGGTCGTGAACTCAGCGGGTACTCCCGACCGGAAGACCGTTCCCGGCTGTCCGTGCTCGTTGATAGAATGATCGGGTTCGTCGCTTGAGGCGAGGGTGTCCTCGGGCTGTGTTCCGTTCACGCGTACCTGATCGCGATAGCGATCATCCTGCTTCTCACTCACGTCGCCTCCCACATCGGTCTCAAGCGGGCAGACAGTGAGCGTCGAGGAGGTGGGCACATAACGCTTTTCATGAGCGTCGCACTCCTGACCGCGTCGGGAGTCGGATCGAACTGGGTAGCGTCAGCGCTGCCATCCTGGCCTGGGTCCGGTTGTTCGACGCCTATAGGTCCCAGGGCCGCCAGTTGACGGTCGTGGACCGTTCACCGTCGGTGGCGACGAGGTCGTGGGCGGCTTTGATCACGTCGGCCAGCGGCAGCTCGGCGTCGGAGGGCCACTCCCGGGCGTGGGCCTGGTGGTCGTAGAGGACCGGTTCGCCGTCGGGGTCGCTACCGTTGGTGGTGATGTAGGAGCCGGTGGCGTCGGCGTGGGCGATGAAGCCGCGGTCGGGTGCGATGCCGAGGCGGATGGCCACCCAGCCCTGGGCCCACGGGTCGGGGCGGGCCAGTTCGGCCATCGGCGGGACGGGGCCGTCCTGTGCGGCGAAGTCGGCGGCCATGCGTTCCAGCAGCGCGTCGAGATCGGCCGCGCTCGTGATCGGAGTCGGCTCCTCGCCCCTTTTGTACCAGGCCATCAACGACGCCACGGCGGTTTTCCTCCGGTGAACTTCTTGTAGTAGCCGTCCGGGCCGTGCACGGCGAGCGTGTAGCCCTTGGGCAGCATTGCGGGCAACAGACTGTCACAGCCGAACGGGCCTTCGCACGGTGCGGAGTTCAGCACCAGCGTCAGGTGCCGCATCGCGAGATCGGCGGCGCCCTGCTCCCGCATCCGCGCGGCCAGCTTCAGTTCCACGTCGGCCTCGGTGATGACGGGCAATCGGGGACATCCCTCGGCGGCCAGTGCGGCGTTGATCTTCGGCGTCCACTCGTCGCGCCCGCTGACCGCACGCTGTGTCGACCCGTCGGGGGCGATCCATCGGCCGTGGGTCTTCTGCCCGGTACCGCCGATCACGGTGGGCGGCAGGTCTCGACGTAACTCCTCGACCTGCTCCGGGAGCAGCGGCGGCGGCTCGACCACCGGCGGCACGGCGGTGGTCTGCGGCTGTCCGGCCGGGGTGGTCGGTGCCGGCTGCGCGGCGGGTGGCGAGCTTGGCGAAGTCGGCGGCGGGGTGGCGGTGCCGCGAACCGCGCTCAGCACGGCCTCGGTACGGGTGATGCCGTCGACCAGGGTCTTCCAGAGTTCCTTGATGCCCTTGACGGTCTCGGCGATGCGGCCCAGGACGGCGTCCTTGTCGCCGGTCGTATCGCCTTCCAGGGCGATGGCGAGCAGTGCCTGGGCGTCCTCTGCAAGGTCTTCGGCTTGCTCCAGGGCGGTCTTGGCTTCGAATGCCTTCCTGCCAGCCGCCGTCACGCCGTCGATCACTTCTCCGAGCGTCGCCATCCGCGCCCCCGCCTCCCCGTGTCCGGGCGGAGTGATCGTGCCAGGTACCGGCTTGGAATCGCGTACCGAGTGGGGCGTCGCCTCGTGTCCGGACGTCCGGCGCTACCGGGCGATGGCGGAACTCTGGTTGAGGTCGACATCGCGTCCGATGCGGGCTCGAACAGTGCGGCCGACATCCCCACGAGCGGGTGTGGTGGTAGGCGGTGGGCGCTCGCTCCTGCGGCCTCCTGCTCAGCCCACCGCCCCTTCCGGCCGCGCCTCGTTCCTCGGCACAATCCGGCTGGTGGCCGGTCGCCTCCCGGTTCGTCTGGGCGAGTCGGGTGCCGCGGTCGGGGTCGAGCAGGAGCTATGCCTGGCCGGGAGTGGTGTGGTCGGGGACGAACCGCCACGCGCGCCCGGTGGCGGGGTCCGTGATGATGATCAGGTCGCCGGGGACTGCCCCGGTTCGGGTGGGGTAGGTGCGGTGGGGGTCGTCGGTGACGAGCACGGCGTCGGTGGGCACCTGCAGGGCGGTCGCGACGGTGCGGGCGACCCGGGCGCGACGTGCCCACCGGTTTTACGCTTCGGGGTTGGCGTGGCGGCGGTGGAAGCCGTCGGGGTCGGCGGCTCGGTGGGCGCGCGCGACGCGCACCACGCGCTCGGCGAGTCCGGGTGTCGTGGTGGTCATCGCGACCACCCCGGTGGCGTCGGCGGCCGACTCGGGCAGGTGACCGACCTGCTCGCCGACGCCGAGCCACACCACGGGCGGGTCGGTGGGCGGGGTGCCGCCGCCTTCGGCGTCGTCGGGGTGGGCGCCACCTGCGCGAGGTGGTGTATCGGGTAGCAAGGCTGGGCGGCGATCCGCAGGGGTGTGGTGGGATCTGACCTGCGGTTAGGCGGCTGCGTGTTCGTACTCGTTGATCAGGCTGCCGATGTCCTATCTTCGAGGCGCGGGCGGTCCGATCCGCGTGCCTTACCGAGGCACGTGGCACAACCTCTCGCCCGGCCAACAGGCGGTCAACCGCTCCCACGCCCGCATCCGCGCACTCGGTGAACGAGCCGTCTCCACTCTGAAGACCTGGCGACTACTGCGCAGACTCCGCTGCACCACCCGCATCACCGACCTGACCCGAACCGTCCTCGCACTCCACCTCGCCGCCGGATGAGGTTGGAAAGGGCTCAGTGACCACGCCGCTCTACCAGCGACGATAGGTTTTCGAGCGGCACAGGCTCATTTCGTTGAACCTCAGCGTGTGTCAGAACGTGCGGCGACCCGTTGCGCGGCACGAGGTAGACCGCAGGATTGCGGACTGGAGATCGGCTCGAACGTATCGCGTTGAAGTGGATAACGCCGCCCGTCTTCCGCTACGATCGACCTCAAGAAACGTCTGCCCAATGCCATCTATCTCAGATCGGATCTGATGACGAACATCGTTGGCGAGTCGTCGCCGTCGGAGAAGAGGTCGACCCTGTGGCGCGAACTTCTCTGGCTTATTCCGGTGACGGCGGCAACCATCTTCCTCGTCACACTTGTGGTAAGTGTTAGCGACGGTGGTACGGTGGCCGCAGTCATCGGCGTAGTGCTCGCAGTACTCGGTATTGCAATCTCCTACGCCCTCCACCGCGTGAAGTCGAGAGGGCGTCCGGTGTTGAGCGAACGGCGAGTTGGCGTGTGGTGGCATGTCGCTTCCTATACGACATCAGCGGTTTTGCTTGCGTTCAGCGTTGCGTGGACGGCGTCCAATGACGACGATCCGGATCGGTATTTCGGCAGTACGTTGCGGGTTGGGATCAACGGTGAACTGCCTGGCTGGAGTCTGGCCACTGGGAGTGACTATAAAGGGTTCGACATCGAACTAGTCGAGTACCTCAAGGCCAGATATGAAGTCGAGCATATCCAGTGGGTGCGACTCAATCAGGATGAGAGGTCCCACCAGTGGGATCGCACACTCGATACGGAACCGGTCGACATCGTGGTTTCGGCGTTTTCTATCACCGCCTCGAGGCTGGCCGATTTCGACATGGCGGGTCCATACTACATCGACGTGGCGATGGCCTTCCGCAACGGGGACAAGCCCAAAGCTCACAAAGGTGAGGTTCTGCGAGGGTGTGCGGTGAAGGGCACCACGGGGCAAAACCGATTGACCGAGGTTCAGGATCGACTTACGGACGATCTGGGGGCGACCATGCTCCTGGATGAACCAGCAGAGCTGTCCGAATGTTACAAAAGATTTTTTGCGTCCGGCGACACCAAGTACATCGCTTCCGACTGGAGCATCATCCGTGCTTTCAATCAGGCGACGGAACTGGTCGAGGCTGCCGACGATGGCGTGCCTATTTTGCGGGCGTCAGAGCCTGCAGAGGTTCCAATGCCACCGGAGGGTGGCGAGGCCAGGCAACTCTACGGCGTGGCGCTGAGGCCCGGGCATCCCAAGGTTTGCCGTGACCTTACGGAAAAGCTGAACGACTTCCTCAAGTACAAGTGGACCGAAGTATACGGGTCGAATTTGGGCTCCAAGGGCCTGGTTGAGGATTGGCACAAGCCGCAGTCGGCCGACCCGAAGTACTGCGACTACCCGTAAGATCGCACGGCGTGACGCTGATCGAAGTTGGCGGGCATCACGAACCACAAGGTCTTGTCCTCCACCGACATCGCCGACGGGAATGGCTGTAGAGTTTCACAACTCTGCACCTGAGCGCTGAGCTGCGGTGATCGCGCATCATAAGCCGTAGAGGCAGGATCGCGAGGCGTAGTGCTTGTGCCGCTCGAATAGTCATCGCTGCTGGTCAGGCGGCATGTCTGTACTCGTTGATGAGTCCGCCGAGGATGCGGGTGCGGTGCAGTCTGTGAGTGTTGAGGTTGTGGACTGCCGGAGGGTGCTGCCGGGATTCGGGTGGTAGTTGGTCTCGGGCCTGGTGGGGCCGGTGTCGGTTGTAGTGGTTCTCGTAGGTCTTGAGGATTTGTCGTGCGTGGGTTTCTCCCGTGATGAGGATGTGGTCGAGGAGTTCGCGTCTGATGGTGCCGATGACCCGTTCGCAGTGGGCGTTCATCCGCGGTGCCTGTGGCGCGCTCTTGATCACGTGCAGGTCCTCGGCCTGGAAGACGGTGTCGAACGTCTGGCTGTACTTGCCGTCGCGGTCCCGGAGAAGGAATCGCAGGGACTGCGTCCGGTGTCCGAGGGCGGCGGCGAGGTTCCTGGCCTGTTGCGTGGTCCACGCCTGTGTCGGGTGGGCGGTGACGCCGGTGATGTGCAGGCGGCGGGTGCCGTGTTCAAGGAATACCAGTGCGTACAGGCGCCTGCCGAGCACGGTGTCGAGGTGGAGGAAGTCGGCCGCGATGATGCCCTGGGCCTGGGAGGTGAGGAACTGTCGCCAAGTCGGGCCACCACGACGTGGCGCGGGGTCGATGCCCGCGTCGTGCAGGATCCGCCAGACCGTCGAGTGGGCGATCCGGTGGCCGAGGTGGGCCAGCTCACCTTGGATACGCCGATGACCCCATCGCGGGTTTTCCCGGGCGAGCCGCAGTACGAGCGATCGGATCGCCGCTCGTGTCGGTGCGCGTCCGGTGCGTCGAGGCGCGGAGTAGTCCCACTTGCGGGCCACGAACCTGCGGTGCCAGGCGAGCAGGGTGCCCGGCGTGACCGGGAAGACCTCCAGCCACCGACGGCGATCCACCAGCTCGGCTAGAGCGGCGAACCAGAGCCGGTCCGCGGGTTCGTAGCGGACCGGACCCGCGCGTTGCCTGCGCAGGACCGCGTTCTCGTGCCGCAGCACGAGCAGCTCGGCGTCCTTCGCCGCCTCGCCGCGCAGCAGCACCGACGGGACGGACAACAACCTCCGGGACACGTTGTACAGCAGCGACACGATCACCTGGACATGGTCCCAACGCGGCGACACCCCGCTTTACCAGCGGCGATGATTTTTCGAGCGGCACAGGTTGCCCTTCAACCGCAGCGGCTTGGCCAGGTGCGCCGTCATCCCGGCCGCGATGTCGAGCGGTCCGCGGTCCCGCAATGCGTTCGCGATCTTGTCCGTGTCCGCGATGCGCCGCTCGGCGTTGTTGAACGCGGCGATCTTGCCATCCAGAGTGATCAGAGCACGCTCGAACGACCGCCCGCACGCTTTCCGGAGCACTGTCTGGAAGTTGGCCGGGTTGGACTCGATCCACGTGCGCTCCGCGTCGAGCTTCACCTCGCCCTCCCGCGACTGCACAAGCAGCTTGCCGTCGACCACATCGGTCACCTGGCCTACCAACTTGCGCCGTGCGTGTGCGTCCTGGGACGGCCAGGCACGCGCCAACTCCGACTCCGCCAGCACATAGAGCCCGATCACCGGAACGCCACGTCGCAACAGGACGTCCACGGGAAGATCAATCTCGTAGCGGACCTTCCTCCCGATCACCACGCCGGGGTACTCGCGCGGCCCGCCGCGGCGGACGTCCAGCGAGTACTCCGGATACACGTGCAACCTGTCGATGCCCCGGCCCAACGCCTGCTCCACGAGGTCCTTGCCGGGCAGCCTTGACACGAAGCGCACAGGGTACTCACGCCTGAGCAGGTACTTCCACTCCACTGTGAGGATGCGCCTGAGACACTCTTCGAGCAGCCGGGCCTGCAGCAGCACGTCACCCGCGGTGGAGGCGATCACCCTGCGCTCGCCGATCCGCTCGGCGCCCTGTGCCAGTGGAACGCACACGACGTCGTATCTATCCCGGGCGACCACATGAGACTCGCGGAGCCGCCTGAGGAGATCCTCAAGATGGCCTGCCGACTCGTAGGGCAGCACGCCGGCAACCACTTGACCTGCGAACCGGACGGGCAGGAAGTTGGTGAACAACAACGGCCCCCCACGGCCCGCTGACGCTGAACGATCTCCGGAGTACCCCATCGCCTGAGGCTACGACGTCACCCCGACAATTCGGGACCACCTCGACGGCCGCGTCCAGCAGAAGTTGACTGTCCGCACCGACCTTCGCCGGTGCGGACATGCCTCCGCAGCGCCATGCCGTCGCCACCACGGCGATCGCTGGGCACCGCGGCCCCGCAGTCTGCGTCCGATCGCGTCGGTTCAGCTCACCGGGCGGCTATATCAGCAGGTCAGAGCAGGTTCAGGGCGCTCGACGCATACTGAAGGCGGTTCACCCCAAGGGGTGGCGTTTGGCGTCGACTGGCGGGATTCACCCGTTCGGGACGACCCCATTTGGCGCTAGTCAAAGTTCCGGAGCGACCCGCTCCCGATTTCGCTCCTATACAGCGTTCACCAAGATCGCGAAGTTACCGTTCCGTGACCAAGTGAAGATCGACACCCGCACACGAAAAAGCCCGCTGACCTGGACAAACGTCCAGATCGAGCGGGCTTCTTCAGACCGTCGGGACGACAGGATTTGAACCTGCGACCCCTTGACCCCCAGTCGCAGAACGACTGAGCGACGTGCTCGGTCCTGTTCTTCCAAGTCGGCTATCAGTGTAACCGGCCGAGTAAAGGGGTCGACAGAGGATGGATCCCGATCACGGGTGAATGATCATGTTGCGCCGCCAGGTAGTCGCGTAACGTGCGCATCGGAACTGTTAGGCGCCTCCGACCCGTCTGAGCACGCCCCGTTGGTGGGCGTCCGCCAGGAACACCCTCACGCCCCAGGGTGAGCCTCCGGTCGGTGGAGCTACACCCAGGCAAGGAGCTAGGAAAACGGAAACGCCACTTGGGAGACATACAGGTTGATTGAATACGGCCACATCGAGCGTGCGGTCGGCCGGATCTTCGATTGACCTCCTACCAGCGAGCGACTGTCCTCCACCGCCAACACGGTGGCAGAGGCCGCGAAGCTCAAGCGTTGGATGCCACTGGGCTGGCCTACCGGGAACTGGAGCGACCGAAGGACTCGGCCGGTCGTTACACCCTGATGAACAGCGCGTAGGTGAACACGGCAGAGAGTGTTCCGGTGACGAACAGTGGGAAGAGGTCGCCGAACAAGGCCTGCCAGGTGCCGCCCGGACCGATGGTGGAGGCGGTGCGTCGGGAGTTGAAGCGCCAGTACCGCACGAGGACGGGATGGTTCACGCCGTAGGACCGCGGCGCTTCTTCCTCGAATTCCAGGACACCGCCGCCGTTGGGTGAGAACTGGTAGACGGCCATCGTCCTGGGGTTATCTCCGGAGGTTTCTCGAAAGCGCACCAGGCGTCCTTGGCTGCGCTCCCCGTATCGAAGCAGAAGAATCCTCGACACGAACCGGGTCAAGAATGCCAAGAATATGCAGCAGACCCCTATCCAGGCTGCGAACACAAGGAATCCCTCCACATTTCGGATAGTAGCATGGCGCGATGTCGGCAAGCGAGTTCAGGCAGGATGATTGCCCGAATATCCTCGCGGCGCGACGAGTCCTGCGGACCCTCTGAACGAGGCGGTGACGGTGGCAGAGTCGCCCTCCGCTCGGGACTGGTCGGGAGGCCCCGACGGCTGCCCGATGGGCAGGACCGTGCTGGTTCGCGCCAGGACGACATCGGAGATGTCGCCCGTCCCGGAGCTCGCCCCCCGGCAGGAACGGGACGTTGCGCCGGTGGTGGGGTGGCTCAGGGCGAGATGACGGGGAAGTAGGCGAGCGCTTCGCCCGTCGCAGGGTCGTAGTAGCCGGCGAGTTCCAGGTTCCGCCACATTCCGGACCAGGTGCCGGTGTGCGGGTCGCGGATCACCTCCGGGGACTGCCAGGCGCCCTCCCCGGATTCCGCCACTTCCGCCTCGGTCCAGTCCAGGGGGAAGTAGGTGTGGTCCACGACGATCGGGCGTGGTGTGCCGGTCTCCTGGTGTCCGGTGGCGACCCGGAAGGCCTCCGGGTAGTCGGCGGGGCGGGCGAGGGCGGGTTCCGGGGCGGCGGCGACCAGGAACCGGTGCAGTCCTTCGAGGACCGGCCAGAACACGGACTCCGGGATGACCGCGCGTGGCCACCGGCCGTAGGTGCTCTCCAGCAGCACCACGTCGTTGACGAAGTCGATCGAGCAGCCGTTGCCCACCAGCCGGCAGTCCTCGTGCCGGCAGCGCTGGAGGAGGTCGGCGAGGTGGTCCAGCCCGTAGAGGTGGGGTTGGGCGTCGGTGGTGAGCCAGGACGCCAGGGGCAGGTGGTCGGCGGGCGCCGACACCCGGAGCCTGCGGTGCTCGTCGAAGGCGAAGCCGATCGAGTCACCGATGTCGAACATGTCCACTCCGCTTTCCTCCGTGAGGTCCGATGCGACGCCGGATCACTGCCGTCCCGACGGGTAGTAGTGGTAGACGATGTCGTTCTTGGCAGTGCCGCTGATGCCGATCGGTTGGCGATTCGGCAACAGGGCGAACCCGTCCCACCTGCCCGTGGCGGGGTCGATGCCGTAGAACGGCTTCCCGCCATTCCACGCCCTGTTGCCCAGGTTCTGCACCTGGGTCGGACTGAGGCCGAGGGGGAACGACGTGTGCGGGTCCGGCTTCGGCAGCGCAGGTCTCCCGGGCCCTTGGATCTTCGCGTTGGGTTGCTCGTAGACGCCGTTCGCCCAGTAGTGGGACGGATGGGTCGGCGGGTCGGTGATCTGACCGGAGCCGAACCTCGGGGACAGGTTGGCCGGTCGCGGGGGCAGTTGTCCTTGCCACACGTGGCCTCCGGACACCGAGCTGTAGGCGCTGTTGTACTGCCCGTAGATGGCCCGGTCGTGCACTTCCTGGCTGATCGGGGGCAGGTTGCCGGGTAGGCGCTGGGCCAGTGGCCTGCCGCGGTGGTCGGTCGTGGTGATCGGGGAGACGTCGGCCGGGCCGACGCCCTGCGGGAACGTGGGGCTCCACCGAGGGGGTCCGGCGGTCTGCCATCCACCGCCGTCCGACGCGGGGCTTGGCGAGCGGCTCCCGCGACCGGCCGCGGGTGGGACGGCCTGACCGGGCGGCGCGGCGGCTGCCGGAGCGAGCCCGCCGCCACCTGTCCCGCCCCTGCCGCGGCCCTGCCCCTGCATGACCAGTCCCGCCTGCTGAGCCGCGCCGCCCAAGGCGACGGCGCTGGCGTACGAGACCCGCGCGGTGGTGGAGATCGAGGGGGGCGGCGAACCGGCCCTGGGAGCCGTGGTTCGCGGAGGCGACGGGCTGCGCCTTCCCTGACCGCTGGTGTTGCCAGGCACCGGGTGGTCTCCTTTCGGGAAACGGGTTCAGCAGTGGTGGTGACGTCGTCGTGACCACGTGGTCACCAGGATCAGCGTCCGGCTCGAAGCCGAGGCTCTCTGCCGACGGCGACGGGAGCACGCCGTCCCCATCGGACAGTGACGGGATG
>NZ_JBHYXZ010000093.1:0-14827 GCF_042752395.1 Actinosynnema sp. NPDC059335
GTCCACCTCCCGCGCCGCCGTGGCACGGCGGCCGACGGCTTCCCCGCCCTCAGCCCAGCACGGCGGCCAGGTCGTCGAACGCCCGGCGCAGCTCCTCCTCCGCGCCGGGGCGCAGCAGCCCCAGCCGGCTCGGCATCGGGCCCGCGATGACCTCCACCCGGTCGTCCACGAACCCCGAGCGAGCCCACGCGTCGCGGGCGTCGGCCCCCAGCAGCAGCACCGCCTTGATGTCCGGCACCAGCGCCAGCGCCTTCGGCAGCCACGGCCGCGCGTCCCGCCGGTCGGCGGCGGTGAGGCGGTCCCGCCCCGTCGGCCACGGCACGGCGTTCCAGTGCACGACGCGGTCCCACGCGACGCCCACCCGCTCGTACTCCCGGTAGCCGCGTTCGGCCGTCGGGTCGTCGTTCTCCACGCTCAGCAGGCCCGAGCCCTCCTCCTTCGTGGCGCGGGGACCGGGTGACTTCAGCAGCACGAACGCCTCGGCCCGGGTGCCCGCGAACCCGGGGTCCGGGTAGGGCACCTCCCCCGGCGCCAGGCCGCGCGACCGGGCGATCCCGTCCGCCAACACGACGAACGGGGCGATGTGCGGCTCCCCCAGCCGGTCGAGCTTGGCCCGCACCACGGCGGCGGACCTGTTCGCCCTCGCGGGCATCGGGACTCCCTTCGGGCCGGGCAGGACGGGCCGCACGGCGTTCGTTGAAAATGCGACGACCGGCGTCTACTTCGGCCGGTCGGCCACCACCCGGCGGATCAGCTCCACCATGTGCGCGCGCTCCTCGTCGTTCAGCACGGCGAACCACCGGGCCTCCCGGCCGTTCTGCCGGGGGAAGACGCGGGTCACCGCCGCGTGCCCCTCCTCGGTCAGCGCCACGAACACCACCCGCCGGTCCTGGCCGTCCCTGGTGCGCTCCACCAGCCCGGCCCGCTCCAGCGTGTTGATCAGGTTGGACATCGCCGACCTGGTCGTGCCGGACAGGTCGGCGAGCCGCGCGGGCTGCGTCGGACCCAGGATCCACAGCTTGAACATCAGCCGGAACCCCGGCATGGTCCACCCCTGCTCGCGGTGCACCAGCGCCTCGTAGTCGGTGATCATCATGTACGCCAGGTGCAGCACGTTGTACGACAGCCGGAACGCGTCCGCGTCGCCGCCCAGCTCGGCGATCCGGTGCCGGGCGTACCGCTCGTACTCCTGCTCCGTCGCCACGTCGGCGGCCACGGGAACCTCCTGCTCTGCCACCCGCCGATCCTCCCAGGGCGGCCCGGCCGGCGGGGCCGGAATGCGGCACACTTACCCGCGTGATCGGGACGAGGCGGTTCGCCATCACGGCCACGGCCGTCGTGGCCGCGGCCGTCGCCGCGTCCGTCGCCGCGAGCTTCGGCCTGGTCAAGGGCGAGGGCGCGGTGGTCCTGGACGACCTCGCCCAGCTCGCCACGGGCCTGTTCGCGACCGCGTGCTGCTGGTGGACCGCGCGCCGGGCGACGGGCCCGGACCGCCGGTGGCGGCTCGCGATGGGCCTCGGCATGGCCGGCTGGTCGACCGGCCAGGCGCTGTGGACGTGGTACCAGCTCGTCGAGCGGCGCGCGGTGCCGTCGCCGTCGCCCGCGGACGCCGGTTACCTGAGCATCGTGCCGTTCGCGTTCGTCGCGCTGCTGGTCATCGGCAACTTCCGCCGCTCCGACTCCCCCGACGCGCTGCTGGACCGCCGCTCGCGCAGCGCCCGGCTGGTGCTGCTGCTGGACGGGCTGATCGTGGTCGGCTCGCTGTTCGTGCTCACCTGGACCACGTCGCTGGGCGGGCTGGTCGCGGCGGGCAACCCCGGCTCGGCGGCGTTCCTGGTGGCGATCGCCTACCCGGTCACGGACCTCGTGCTGCTGGTGATCGTGGTGGTGCTGAGCGCGGACCGCAAGCTGGTGCTGCGGCCCCAGCTGCGGCTGCTCGGCCTCGGCCTGGCGGGGCTCGCCGCGTCCGACTTCGCGTTCGCCTACCTGGTCAGCGTCCAGGCCCCCGAGGTGCCGCCGCTGGCCAACGCCGGGTTCGTGATCGGGCCCGCGCTGATCGGGCTGGCCGCGCTCGCGCCCGTGCCGTCGCCGCGCTCGGGCCCCGGTCGCACCAGCCGGCCGTGGCAGTGGGCCTACCTGCTGATGCCGTACGTGCCGTTACTCGTGAGCAGCGTGCTGGTGCTGCGGCGCACGATCATCGGCGACCTCGGTCCGCTGGACGCGGTCGAGATCGGCTGCGGTTTCACGGTGTTCGCCGCGGTGATCCTGCGGCAGTTGGTGACGCTGGTGGACAACACGAAGCTCGTGCTGCTGCTGCGCGAATCGGAACGCACGCTCACCCACCAGGCGCACCACGACGCGCTGACCGGCCTGGCCAACCGCGGCCTGTTCGAGCGCCGGCTGGACGAGGCCATGGCCGCCCACCAGCGCGACGGCACCCCGTTCGGGCTGCTGTTCGTGGACCTGGACGACTTCAAGGCGGTCAACGACCTGTCCGGCCACGCGCACGGCGACGCGATGCTGGCCCGCGTGGCGCAGCGGCTGCGGCAGTGCGTGCGGGAGACCGACGTGGTGGCGCGGCTCGGCGGCGACGAGTTCGGCGTCCTGGTCGAGGGCGTGGAGGAGCCGGAGAAGGTCGCGTTCCGCGTCCTCGACGCCCTGGGCGACGTGGACATCAGCGCCTCGGTCGGCGTGGTGATCTGCGCGGCGCCGGACCCGGAGGCCACCGCGGCGTCCGTGCTCAGCCGCGCGGACCGGGCCATGTACGAGGCCAAGCGCGACGGCGGGCGCGGTCTCGTCATCCACACCTAGGCCGGTCAGCCCAGCACGAACGGCAGCCGGTCGGCCAGGTCGCCCAGCCGCTCGCGTTCCGCGTCGGTCGGCGCGCGGCGGCCGGTGCCGACGAGCAACGCGTCCCGGTCGGCGAACGACGCGGGGAACGGCGCGCCGGCGATCCGCTCCAGCATCGCGCGCGTCCGGGCCAGGCCCTCGGCGGGCGGTCCGGGCACGTCCGGCAGGTGCGCGACGAGGTCGAGGTGGTGCAACGTCCACTCCAGCACGTACGCGGAGAGGTAGTCGCCCGCGGTGAGGACCTGGTCGCGCGTGCCGACCAGGGCGGCGGGGTCGGCGAGGGCGGCGGCGCGACCGGCGGCCGAGCCGACGTCGTCCAGGTGGAACTTCAGCAGCCACGGCTCGCCGTAGGCGGCGGCCAGCCGCACGGTCAGCGCGTCGAGCGGGTCGTCGCCGGTCGGGGGCGTGTCGCCGACCTCCCAGTACGTGACCGCGTCGCGGGTCGGCTCGCCCTCGGCCGGGGTGACGAGCGTGATCAGCACGTCCTGGGCGTCGATGACCAGGTGGCACACCAGGTCGCGGACGAGCCAGCCGGCGCAGCCCGACGGCCGGCCGAAGTCCTCGTCGGACAGGTCGGCGACCGCGGCCCGCAACGCCGCCCACGAACGGGAGAAGAGGTCCACCCCGCCACGGTAGTGCGTCGCGCCGGCCGCACGGGCGCGTTCCGCCGGCCGCGCGAGCCCGCCGCACCGGCGCGCGAAGACGTCCCGCCGGCCGAACGGGGACGTCCCGGCTGTCGCACCAGAACGTCCCCGCCGGCCGAGCGACAACCTCCCGCCGCAGCCCGGGAAGACGTCCCCCGGCGGGCACACCGGACCGGGGTTCCACGCGTCGCGGTCGGGTCCCCCGCGGCCCTCCGACGGGCCCACCCGCCGTCACCGGGGCCGCGACCGGCAACACCTAGGCTGACCGCATGATTTTCTACACGGACGCCGAGAGCCGGACGCTGCGCACGGCCGTCTTCGGTGTGATGGTGCTGGTGTCCCAGGCCGACCCCGGTCCCGTGATCCAGGAGCGCCACGCCGGCCTTCGCGCCCTGATGCGGCTGTCGGCGGAGCTGCGCGGCGTGCTCCACGCGTCCCGGGTCGACCTCCCGTCCGGGTCGGGGACCGAGTTCGAGGAGCAGGTCCTGGAGGCCCTGCGGATGTCGGTCAAGATCCTCGCCGCGAAGGCCCCCGACGAGGCCGCGTCGTTCCCGGACGCCGTCGAGGCGATCTGCCACGAGGTCGCGCTCGCCGACGGCCAGGTGGCCGAGGTGGAGGCCGCCGTGATCGCGAAGGTGCGGGCCGCGCTGGGCGCGTGAGGCGCGGCGGCGCGACCGCCACCGGACACGTATGGTTTGCGAGCATCGCTCATCTTGACGTGGACGGAGGCGGCAGTGGCGGGGAAGGCGGCGGTCGTGGACCCGGACCGGCTGGACCGGGAAGCGCACGAGTTGTTCCTGCACCTGGAGCCCGCGCCCGCGGTCGGGCAGGACAAGGACGGCCGGACGGTCACGATCCCGCCCGGCGAGCGGTTCGCCGGGATCGCCCGCCGGGCGCGGTTCATCGCGGTGAGCGACACGCTCGCCCAGGCCGTGGCCGCGCTCCTGTCCCGGCGGGACGTGCCGGCCGAGGTCGGGCACGTGCGGGTCGACCCGGCCGCGGACGGCGACGAGCAGGTCCTCGGGCTGGACGTCGCGGTCGCCGGGGCGCGGGCCGTCGTGCCGATCCGCCCCGGCGCGGCGCGGCTGCGCGCCTACCCCGCGGTCGAGGGGATCGACCTGGCCGGCCACGAGCCGCTGCTGACGATCGACCTCCCGGCCGACGCGATCGGCCGGGACGGCTGGATCACCGCCGACGCCATCGCCACCGCCCTGGCCGCCGCCCTGACCACCGAGCCGGCCCCCGCGGCCTGACCGCCACACGACCCCCGGGGACGGGAGAGCAGTCCCGACCGGACCGGGCGCGCACGGGCGACCGGGACCGCCTGACGGCCCCGCGCACGACGAACGGGAACGGAACGTGTCGAACGGCCCGAGCAGGCGGACCGTCCCGTCCAACTCCTCGGCGTGGGAAGGGGTGCTCCGCGCCTTCCCACTTCACCGTACCGCGCGTCCCCGGGCTTGCCGCAAGACCCGGCGGGTGCCGCAGAATCAGCCGTCTCGACGGCAAGGGGGAGCGGCCCGCGCACCGCCGACCGACGGCGGCTTGACAGGGGCCGGACAATGGAAAGTCGGCGTGTCCCCGGAATTTCGAAGGGACTCCGCCGATCCTAAGTACGAGGTTAGCCGCTGTGAGGGGCATGTGTCAACTCGAGGGTACGAAGCAGAACTGCGGTCCGAACGCGACTACGTGGCCGGGCTCTACCAGCGCCTCGACGCCGAGCGCGCGAGGGTGAGGGCCCGGTACGGAGCGGCGCTGCGGGGCACCGGCGGCACGCCCATGGAGCGGGACGACGAGGTGCGGGCGCTGGCGCGCG
Source organism: Actinosynnema sp. NPDC059335 (assembly GCF_042752395.1). NCBI lineage: Bacteria > Bacillati > Actinomycetota > Actinomycetes > Pseudonocardiales > Pseudonocardiaceae > Actinosynnema > Actinosynnema sp. NPDC059335. The sequence goes on from NZ_JBHYXZ010000093.1 coordinate 5,311, forward strand.
AGGCGAAGCGGCTGGACGTGGCGGACAACGGGCTGTGCTTCGGCCGGCTCGACGCGGTCACGGGCGAGCGCTCGTACATCGGCCGGATCGGCCTGTTCGACGAGGAGGACGGGTACCGGCCGGTGCTGCTGGACTGGCGCGCGCCCGCGGCGCGCCCGTTCTACGTCGCCACCGCCGCCAACCCGGAGAACATGCGCCGGCGCCGCCAGTTCCACACCCGCGGCCGGCGGCTGGTCGACTTCACCGACGAGATCCTCGGCCGGCCCGGCGGCGAGGAGCGCGGCGACGCGGCCCTGCTCGCGGCGGTCAACGCGCCGCGCGGCGAGGGCATGCGCGACATCGTGGCCACGATCCAGGCCGAGCAGGACGAGATCATCCGGCTCGACCACCCCGGCGTGCTCGTGATCGAGGGTGGGCCGGGCACCGGGAAGACGGTGGTGGCGCTGCACCGCGTCGCGTACCTGCTCTACACCCAGCGGGAGCGGATGGAGCGCCACGGCGTGCTGGTGGTCGGGCCGAACCCGGCGTTCATCAACCACATCAGCCGCGTGCTGCCGTCGCTGGGCGAGTCCGACGTGGTCTTCCTGACCCCCGGCGACCTCGTGCCCGGTCTGCACGTCACCGCCGAGGACGCGCCGGAAGCGGCGCGGCTCAAGGGATCCCGGAAGGTCCTGGACGTGCTCGCGGCGGCGGTCGCCGCCCGGCAGCGGCTGCCGGAGCGGCCGGTGCCGGTCGAGCTGGGCGGCGTCGTGGGGCGGGTGGACCCCGAGACCGCCGAGTGGGCCAGGCAGGAGGCCCGGGACAGCGGGCTGCCGCACAACGAGGCCCGCGCGGTGTTCACCGAGGTCCTCACCTTCGCGCTCACCGAGCGGGCGATCGGCCGGCTCGGCAAGGGCTGGCTGAGCCGGTCGGACCGGGAGTCGTGGGAGCGGGTGCGGGCGGACCTGCGCAAGGAGCTGGCGGAGGACGCGGCGTTCACCGCCCTGCTCGACGAGCTGTGGCCGGTGCTGACGCCGCAGGCGCTGCTGTCGGGGCTCTACTCCTCGCCCGAGCGGCTGCGCGCGGCGGGCGCGGACCCGGCGTTGTGGCGGGCCGACGGCGAGGCGTGGACGGTGTCGGACGTGCCGCTGCTGGACGAGCTGGTCGACCTGCTCGGCCGGGACGGGGCCGACGACGGGGCGGCCGAGCGGAAGCGGAAGGCGGAGGCCGCGTACGCCGCCGACGTGCTCGACAGCCTGGTCGGCCGCCAGGACTCGATGGACGACGAGGACCACCTGTTCGCCACGGACCTGCTCTACGCCGAGGACCTGGCCGAGCGGGTGCTCGAACGCGACACCCGCGAGCTGGTCGAACGCGCCGCCGCGGACCGGGACTGGACCTACCGGCACGTCGTGGTGGACGAGGCGCAGGAGCTGTCCGAGATGGACTGGCGGGTGCTGATGCGGCGCTGCCCCGGCCGTTCCTTCACCGTCGTCGGCGACCTGGTCCAGCGCCGGTCGCCGGCGGGCGCGACGTCGTGGGGCGCGATGCTGGAGCCGTACGTGCCGGGCCGCTGGGTCCACCGGTCCCTGACCGTGAACTACCGCACGCCGGCCGAGATCATGGACGTCGCGGCGTCGGTGCTCGCCGACTTCGCGCCGGGCGTGCGGCCGCCGGAGTCGGTCCGGGCGTGCGGCGTCCGGCCGTGGGCCCGGCGGGTGGACGGGGACGGGATGGCGGCCGCGATCGCGGAGTTCGTGCGGGACGAGTCCGGTCGCGAGGGCACCAGCGTCGTGATCGGGCCGCCGGACGTGCCGGGCGCGGTGGCGGCGTCGGAGACCAAGGGCCTGGAGTTCGACGCCGTCCTGGTCGTGGACCCGGACCGGATCCTGGCCGACGGGCCGCGCGGCGCGGCCGAGCTGTACGTGGCGCTGACCCGTGCCACGCAACGCCTCGGCGTGCTGCACCGCGGCCCGCTGCCCGCGCTCCTGGACGGGCTGGTCGAGGTCGGCGTGGCGGTCTGACGCCACCGGTCACAGCAGGTGGGCGCCGGCGTCGCCCGCGCCGGTCTCCACCAGGACCGCGCTCCACGCCGCCGCCGGGCTGGTGTCCAGCAGCACGACGCGGCTGCCGGGCGGCACGTCGGCGGTGTGGAGGTTGTGGAACGTGTCGTTCGGCCCGAGGTGGCCGTGGCGGACGAGGTTCGCGCCGCACGACGGGGCCAGCGGGGCGTCCAGGATCTCCGCGTAGACGCCGTGCGAGGGCGCGGAGAGGTTCTGCGCCACGTAGCACGTCACGTCGGAGGGGGTCAGCGAGTTGCGGGCGAGGAGGCGGGCGGTGAGGTCGCGCAGGCGGTCGCGCGTCTCCCGCGCCAGCCGGAGCGCGTAGGCGACCGGGTCGGCGCACTCCTCCCGCCACTGCGCGAACGGCCGGTCCCGGTACGGGACGCGGAACAGGTCGGCGTAGTCGCCGTTGGTCTCCAGCAGCACGTCGCGCACGCGGGTGTCGCCGGTCCTGGTGAGCACCAGCGCGCCCCCGGCGTCGCCGTAGATCGTCACCGGGTGGCGGTAGCGGCGGGACGTGGCGGGTTTGCTGCCGTGCGCCACGAGCACGGTCCGCACGCCGGGGTCGCGCAGCAGGCCGGCGGCGGTGAGCAGGGCCGGGGTGAGCGACGCGCACCCGAGCCCGCCGACGGAGAACGCCATCGCGCGGCGCGCGCCCAGGGCGGCCTGGAGCCGGGTGGCGTCGGAGCTGATCAGCGCCTCGGGCGCGCGGGGCTCGACGGTGATCACCACGTCGACGTCCGCCTCGGACGCGGAGGCCGCCGCCAGGGCCCGGCGGGCGGCCACCACGGCGAGGTCGGTGGCGGTGGCGGACTCGGCCACCGCCACGGTCTCGATGCCCAGCCCGGACCACACGGCCCGTTCCGCGTCGCCCAGGTCGGCCCACTCCGGCAACCGCGACACCGGCACCGGGTCGCCCAGGCGCCAGCCCGTGCCCGCGACCGCGATCACGCCGCCTCGCCGTAGGCGGCGGCGATCGCGTCGGCCAGCTCCTCCAAGCCGGACGGGTCCGCGCCGACCGACCCGCTCAGCTCCAGCCGCACCTCGCCGTCCCGCTCCGACACGGCGATGATCAGGCCGAACCACGCCGTCATGGCGTGCTTGAGGTTCACCGAGAGGTCCCACCGGCTCCGCAGCAGCCCGACCCCGGAGTCGAACGCCGCCATGTCCCCCGGCACGTGCACGAGCAGCACCCCCGGCTCCGGCAACGCGCGCAACCGGTCCACCCCCGGGCCGTGCGGCGACAGGTGCCGCAGCACGCCGTACCCGACGCCGTCGTGCGGCACGGACCGGGCGCGGTCGACCACGAGCGACAACGTGTCGCGCGCGGCGCCCGCCACGGGCAGCGCGACCGGGTGCAGGCTGGTGAACCACCCGATCGACGGCCCGCGGCCGGCCCGCCGGTACACGTTGGGCGTGGCCTCGCCCTCCACCATCAGGTACGCGCCGGCCGCGCCGCCCACCCGGGCCAGGCCCGACGCCGCCGCGCACAGCGCCAGCTCCCGCCCGGACGCGGACGGCACGTCCACCGGCGCGACGGACCGGCTCGCCAGGCCCTCCCCGCCCGTCCCCGCCACCGTCCCGTACGACCCGCCCTCGCGCAGGACCGCCGTCCAGTACGCCAGCTCCCCCGCGACCTCGTCGGACTCGGCCAGGTCGTGCAGCCGCCAGGCCCACTCCCGCCACGCCGCGGGCGCGGGCCGGGGCGCGGCGGCACGTCCGGCCGCCGCCTCGGCGAGCAGCGCGTCGAGGTCGTCCATCAGCACGACGGTGGACATGTTGTCGAACACGAAGTGGTGCACGAGGAGCGCCAGCAGCCCGCCGCGCCGGTGCCCGCGCTCGTAGTAGCGGGCGCGGGCGAGCGGTCCGCGTTCCAGGTCGAGGTCGTGCCGCAACGCCCGGCAGTCGGCCTCCACGACCTCGCGCTCGTCGCCCGGCGGGAGGAACACGACGTCGAACGGCGCCTCCGCGTCCGGGGCGCACTCGGCCCGGGTGCCCACGGCGTTGCGCCGGAACCGGTAGCGCAGCGGTTCGTGGCGCGCGACCAGGTGCCGCAGGGCGGTGCGGACGGCGTCGGCGGTGATGTCGGCCGACGTCAGCTCCAGCACGTGCACCTCCACGAAGTCGCCGCGCCGGTCGGGCAGGTGCTCCAGGAAGCCGCGCATGATCGGGGTCAGCGGGATCGGCCGCCCGTCCGGCGCGGCCGCGGGCACGGGCGCGGGCTCCGGCTCGGCGGCCGGCGCGCCGTCGACCACGGCCGCCGCCGCCAGCTCGCCCAGGGTCGGGTGCTGCAACAACTGCTGCGGCGTGATGTGCACGCCCGCCTTGGCCGCCCGTGCCGCCACCCGCACGCCGAGCACGGAATCGCCGCCCAGCGCGAAGAAGTTGTCGGCCGCGGACACGGCGTCCACGTCGAGCAGGTCGGCGCAGATGGCGCTCAGCACCTCCACCGCCCGCCCCGGGCCGCCGCCGTTCCCGCGCGCCCCCATCGCCCCGGTCGCACCGCCGTTCACCACCCGCACCCCCGTCGGACCGCCGTCCACCGCGTACGCCCCCGTCGGACCGTCGTTCACCACGTGCGCCCCCACCTCGGTCAACTCGTCCAGTCGCACGTCGGGGTCGGCCACGACCCGGGCGACGACGGCGGGCAGCCACGACGCCAGCCGCTCGGCGGTCGCGCGGTCGTACAGCGCGGTGGCGAACTCGACGTAGCCGCTCATCGCGCCCGCGCCCTGGTCGACCACGCCGAAGGTCAGGTCGAACTTCGCGGTGCCGGGCGCGATGCCCGCGATCGCGCCGTCGAGGTAGCGGGAGCAGGGCAGCCCGGCCAGCTCGGCGGTCGCCTGCGGCACGTTCTGGTAGGTGTAGACGACGTCGAACAGCGGGTGCCGCGCCGGGTCGCGGCGGCCCAGCACGTCGGCGACGACCTTCTCCAGCGGCGCCTCTTCGTGGTCGAGCACGTCGGCCACGGTGCGCGCGCACCGCCGGACCAGGTCGCCGAACCGGGCCTCGCCGCGCACCGGCGTGCGGAACGGCAGCACGTTGTTGAAGTAGCCGATCAGGTCGTGGCTCGCCGGGTCCACCCGGCCGGAGGTGGCCACGCCCACCACCACGTCGGTGAGCCGCCCCCAGCGGTGCAGCAGGGCGTCCACCACGGCGAGCATGGTGACGAACGTGGTCACGCCGAGCCGCCTGCTCAACGCGCGGACCGCCTCGGCGTCCCGCTCGCCCACCTCGAACTCGACCATCCCGCCCGCGAACGAGCGCGTGGCGGGCCGGGGCCGGTCCAGCGGCAGCTCCGGCGTCCGCAGCCCGGCCAGCTCCGACCGCCAGAACGCCAGGTCACGCTCCAGCGCCCCGTCGGCGAACCGGCGGCGCTGCGAGTCGGCGAAGTCGGCGTACTGCGCGGTCAGCTCCGGCAGGTCGGGCTCCCGGCCGGCCAGCGCCGCCAGGTACAGCTCGGTGAAGTCGCGGAAGAACACCGTCGGCGACCAGCCGTCGAAGACGATGTGGTGGTAGCTCCACAGCAGCACGTGGTCGTCGTCGGCCAGCTTGATCAACGACGTCCGCGCCAGCGGCCCGGAGGCGAGGTCGAACGGCCGCACGGCCTCCGCGTCGACCAGCCGGCGGGCCTCGCGGTGCCGTTCGGCCGCCGGCAGCCCGCTCAGGTCGTGCACGACGAGTTCGGGTTCCTCCTCCCGCACGTACGCCCGCGGCACGCCGTCGTCGTCGGCCTCGATGCGCGTGCGCAGCACCTCGTGCCTCGTCAGCACGCCGCGCACGGCGGCGAGCAGCGCGGTCCGGTCCAGCGGCCCGGTCAGGCGCAGGTCGTGCGGGATGTTGTAGAGCGGGGTGCCGGGGTCGAGCCGGTCGAGGTACCACAGCTGCTCCTGGCCGAACGACACCGGCAGCGCGCCGCCGCGCGGCACGACGGCCACCGACGCGGGCGCGCCCGTCCCGCCCGCGTCCCGGAGTTCGGCCACCCGGGCGGCCAGGGCGCGCACGGTCGGGTGGGCGTAGAGGTCGGCGAACGTGAGCCGCACGGCGAAGTCGCGCTCCAACGCCCGCAGCACGCTGATGCCCGCGATGGACGTGCCGCCGAGGGCGAAGTAGTCCGAGTCCGGCGTCAGCCCCTCCGCGCCCAGCACCTCCTGCCACACCTCGGCCACGCGTTCCTCGGGCCCGCCGCGGCGTTCCCCCGCCTCGCCGCGCCCGCGCCCGGGAGCCGGCCGTTCCCCCGGCTCGGCGCGCCGGGGTTCCGGGGCCGGCCGGGTGTCCCCGACCGGGCCGAGGGGGCGGCACCAGCAGCGCACCGGGTCGAACGGGTAGGTGGGCGCCTCGACGCGCGGGACGGCGGCGTCGGCGTAGTGGGCGGCCCAGTCGACCCGCGCGCCGAGCCGGTACAGCGCGCCGAGCTGCCGCAGCACGCCCCGCCGCCCCGGCACCGAGAACAACTCCACGCACGGCAGGTCCGGCCGCAGCCGGCGGATCTCCCGCGTCAGCACGCCGTTGCCGCCCAGGTCCACCAGCACGGCCTGGTCGGCGGCGAACCGCTCGACCACCCCGGCCAGCCGGGTGCGGTCCAGGTCGGCGGTCAGCCCGAGGTCCGCGGCGGCGGCGACGGCGTCCGACGTGGACAGCTCACCGCGGGCCACCCGCACCGCGAGGTTCCCCGCGCCCGAGCCGACCAGGTGCGCGTCCCGCACGCCGAGCGACCGCGCGAGGTCGAGCAACGCGGTCTGCGCCACGACCAGCCGGGCCGCGGGCGTCCCGGGCAGCGCCACCCCGGCCAGTTCGGGGAACGCCGACACCAGCTCCGCCCACGCGGCGTCGTCCGGCGCGGCGTCGCCCGGCAGGAGCACCACGACGGGCCGGTCGTCGGGCGCGGCGGCGTCCGGCGGCACGGCCGACCGCAGCGCCTCGACCAGCTCGGCGGCGCTCTCCGCCGGGAACGCGCCCCGGAACGGGTGGTCGTCGCGGCCCCGGTTCATCGCGTGCGCCACGGTCCGCAGGCCGTGCCCGGTGCGCTCGACGAAGTCGGCGAGCCGGTCGCAGTACGCGCGGAACGCCGCCGCGGACTTCGCGGACACGGTCACCAGCTCGACGCCGGACCGCGGTTCCGCCGGGTCGGACGGCGGCGGCTCCTCCAGCACCGCGTGCACGTTCGTGCCGGTCATGCCCAACGCGCTCACGCCCGCCCGGCGCGGCACGCCGTCACGTCCCGGCCACGGCCGCAGGCCGGGGTTGACGTGCACCGGCCCGGACAGGTCGAGCATCGGGTTGGGCGACTCGAAGTGCGCCGTCGGGTACAGCTCGCCGCGCGTCACCGACAGCAGGGCCTTGAGCAGCCCGGCCATGCCCGCCGCGCCGTCGAGGTGGCCGACGTTGCCCTTGACCGACCCGATCGCGCAGCCCGGCGCGGGCACCCCGGCCTCGGTGAACGCCTCGCGCAGCGCGTCCACCTCGATCACGTCGCCCAGGGGCGTGGCCGAGCCGTGGCACTCGACGTAGGCCACGGTCGCCGGGTCGACGTCGGCGTCGCGCCACGCCTGGCGCAGCACCTCGGTCTGCGCGACCCGGCTGGGCGCGCTGAGGCCGACCATGCGGTGCCCGTTGTGGTTGACCGCGACGCCCTTGACCACGGCGCGCACCGGGTCGCCCGCCGCGACCGCGTCGCGCAGCCTGCGCAGCAGCACCACCGCGCCGCCCTCGCCCGCCGTCGCGCCGGTGGCCTTCGCGTCGAACGGGCGGCACCGGCCGTCCGTGGACTCCACGCCCCGGACCGGGGTGTGCGTCTGCTCGGTGAACAGCACGGGCCGCACGCTGACCCCGCCCACCAGCGCCAGGTCCGCCGTGCCCCGGCGCAGCTCCTCCACCGCCTTCGCCAGCGCGGCGAGGCTGCTGCTGCACGCCGTGTCCACGACGTACGCGGGCCCGGTGAGGTCCAGGTGGTAGGCGACGCGCGCGGCCGACGACGCCGACAGCGCGCCGAGCGTCTGGTGCGGGTCCTCGCCCTGGTAGAGGGTGTCGTAGTCGGACTGCGCGTGCCCGAACACGACGGCCGTGCGCGACCCGCGCAGCGACCCCGGTGCCAGGCAGGCGTTCTCGACGGCCTCGTGCGCGAGTTGGAGCAGCAGCCGCTGGTGCGGGTCCATCATCTCGGCCTCGCGGCGGGAGATGCCGAAGAACCGGTGGTCGAACAGGTCGATCCGGTCCAGGTACGCCATGGGCAGGTACCGGGCGCCCGCCCGGCCGCCGGTGTGCCGCACGCGGGTCGGCGACGGTTGGCCGACCAGGTCCGTGCCGTCGGCGAGCAGCCGGCGCAGCGCGTCCAGCCCGCCGCCCTCCAACCCGGGCAGCAGGGCGGCGACCCCGATGATGGCGATGTCCTCGTCCCGCACGGTGGCCTCCGTCGTCACAGCTCGTAGTCCCGCGCCCGCGCGTCCTCGGCGGCGGTGCGCCCGAGCGCCGCCGCCAACGCGCCGACCGTCGGGTGGTCGAACAGGGTCCGGGGGGCCACGGCGCGCCCGAAGACGGGCCGGAGCCGCGCGGCGACCCGGATGGCGAGCACGGAATCGCCGCCGAGGGCGAAGAAGTCGTCGGCGCACCCGACCCCGTCCACCCCGAGCACCTCGGCCCAGGCCCGGGCGACCTCCCGCTCCCCCGGCGTGGTCGGCGGCACGAACCGCGCCGGACCGGCGGCGGACGGCAGCTCGGACGGCGGGTCCGTCGGCGGGTCCGTCGGCCGGGAAGCGGTCGGCAGGGTCACCGCCGCCGCGTCGCCCGCCAGGTCCGCCAGCAGCCCGGCGAACTCGTCCACCAGCCCGGCGGCCGTGGCGGCGTCGAACAGGTCCGGGTCGTAGCCCAGCTGGGCCGTCAGCGGCTCGGCGTCGTGCACGACCAGGTGCAGCGGGTAGTTCGTGTTCTCCACCGCCCGCACGTCGACCGCCGCGAGCCCGTCGTCCACCGGGTAGTTCTCGACCACCACGACGCTGTCGAACAACGGCGTCCCGGCGGGCGCCCCGGCCCACCGCCGCACGTCGGTCAGCGCCGCGTGGTCCGACGGCCGCCCCTCGGCCTGCCACCGCGCCAGCCAGCGCGGCACGTCGTCGGTCTCCACCCGGACCCGCACGGGCACCGTGTTGACCAGCATCCCGACCACCGCGTCCGACCCCGGCAGGTCCGGCGTCCGCCCGGACACGACCAGCCCGAAGCACACGTCCGACGTCCCACCGCGCCGCGCCAGCAGCAACGCCCAGGCGCCCTGCACGACGGTCCCCAGCGTCAACCGGTTGCGCCGCGCGAACGCCCGCACGCCGGCGGGCAGCCCGGCCCCGTGCACGGCCGACGAGCACGACAGGTGCGCGCGGTCCGGGGGCCGGTCGTACGGCAGCGGGGGCGGCCCGCGGAAGCCCTCGAACGCGGCACGCCACCGCTCCTCGCCGGGATCCGCGGCCAGCACCCTGGCCACGTGT
>NZ_JBHYXZ010000093.1:14837-34720 GCF_042752395.1 Actinosynnema sp. NPDC059335
CGGATCCGCCCGCGGGGCGCCCCCCGCCACCCCCACCACCCCCCCACCCCACCCACCCGCCCCGGTAGCCGCGGCCTCCCCCCAGCCCAGGTGGCCGGGCCACGGCCGCCGGGCCCGCGGCCCGCCCAGGACCTCCGACAGCACCTGGAACGCGCTCCACCCGTCCAGCAGCACGTGGTGGAACGTCCACAGCAGACGGACCTCCCGCTCACCGGTCCGCACGACCGCCACCCGGGCCAACGGCCCGGAGGACAGGTCGAACCCGGCCGCCCGGTCCTCGGCCAGCAGCCGCCGCCAGCGCTCCTCCCCCGCCGCGCCCCGCCAGTCGTGGTGCGCGATCGGCAGGTCGACCGACCGCCGCACCACCTGCACCGGCTCGCGCACCCCCTCCCACACCACGGTCGTGCGCAACGCGGGGTTCGCGTCGACCACCCGCCGCCACGCCCGCGCCAGGCCCTCCGGGTCGGCGTCGGCGAGGGTCAGGTGCACCTGCTCCACGTACGCGTCGGGCCGGGACAGGCTGTGGAACAGCATCCCGCTCTGCGCGGGGGTGAGCGGGTACACGTCCTCGACGGACCGGCCGTCGCCCGCGACCAGGTCCAGCTCCGCCTGGTCCAGCCGGGCCAGCGGGAAGTCCGACGGCGTGACGCCGCCCGCGCCGGGCGCGGCGCAGTGGTCGGCGATCTCGCGCAACGCGGTCAGCACCTCCTCCGCCAGCCGCGCCACCTCCGGCGTGGGGTGCGCGTCGGGCGCGTGCAGCCACTCCACCTCCAGCTCCCCGGCGGCGGTGACGGCGGCGGTCACGTCCAGGCGCGGCGCGGTCGTCGGCGGCTTGGCGAGCCGGATGCCGCCGGGGACGCGGGCGAACACCGCGTCGAAGCGGCCCAGGTAGTTGACCCGCGCCCACGGCCGGTGGTCGGCCGGGCGGGTCGTGGTCAGCCAGCGCAGCGCGCCGTGGCCCAGCCCGTGGTGGTGCGCGGCGCGCAGCCCTTCCTTGGCGGCCTTGACCGCCGTGCCCCAGTCGTCGTGCGCCTCGGCGGCGAACGGGCACAGGGTGGTGAACCAGCCGACCGTGCGGGACAGGTCCACCCCGGCGAACAGGTCCTCCCGCCCGTGGCCCTCCAGCTCCAGCGGCACGCGGGCCACCCCGCGCCACCGCCCCAACACCCGGGCCACGGCGGCGACCAGCACGTCCTCGACGCCGGCGCGGTAGGCGGCGGACGCGCCGCGCAGCAACGCGGCCGTGTCCCCGGCCGGCAGCCGCACGGTGACGGCGCGCTCGGGCAGCTCGGGTTCGTCCCGGGCGGCCTCGCCGGTGACGGCGCGGTCCCAGTACGCCGCGTGGTGGTCGAACCCGCCGGCCGCGGCGTGCGCGCGCAGCCGCCGCGCCCACTCGCGGAACGACGTCGTCCTCGGTCCGAGGTCGACGGCCCGGCCGGCGGCGGCCTGCTCGTAGCCGGTCGCCAGGTCCTCCAGCAGGATCCGCCACGACACGCCGTCCACCACGAGGTGGTGCGCCATCAGCACCAGCCGTCGCCCGGACAGCACGGCCCGGAACAGCGGCCCCTCGGCCAACGACGGCCGCCACTCGTCCGGCCCGGCGGGCCCGGTGGCGAAGACCTCGTGCCCCACCTCCTCCGGCACGTGCTGCCGCCACTGCCCGTCCACCCGCTCGAACCGGGCGCGGAGCTGGTCGTGCCGCACGGGCAGCGCCTCGACCGCGGCCCGCAGCGCGGCCACGTCCACGTCCGGGTCCAGCTCGACCTCGACCCACTGCGCGCAGTGCGCCGGCGTCGGCGCGGTGGCCAGGAACCAGTGCTGGACCGGCGTCAACGGCACCGCGCCGGTCGCGGGTCCGGTGTCGGCGGGCGCGGGCCGGGCCGCGGTGGCGTGCGCCGCGACGCCGCTGAGCGTCTGGTGCAGGAACACGTCCCGGGGCGTCACGGACACGCCCAGCTCCCGGGCCCGCGACACCACCTGGATGCTGAGGATGGAGTCCCCGCCCAGGGCGAAGAAGTTGTCGTCCGCGCCGACCCGTTCGACGCCGAGCACCTCCGCCCAGACCCGGGCCAGCGCCTCCTCGGCCGGCCCGCTCGGCGGCACGTGGGCGCGGGTCGAGCGGGCGCGCGGCGGCGGCAGCGCCCGGCGGTCCACCTTGCCGCTCACCATCAGCGGCAACGCGGGCAGCGGCACGAACACGGCGGGCACGAGGTGCGCGGGCACCCGGTCGGCCAGGAACCGGCGCAGCTCGTCGGTCCCGGTGCCGGCGACGACGTAGGCGACGAGCTGCCGGTGGCCGGGCACGTGCTCGTGCGGCACCACGGCGACCTCGGTCACGTCGGGGTGGCGGCGCAGGGCCGCCTCCACCTCGCCCGGCTCCACCCGGAACCCGCGGATCTTCACCTGGTCGTCGGTGCGGCCCAGGAACTCCAGCAGCCCGTCGGCCGTCCAGCGGACCACGTCGCCCGTGCGGTACAGCCGCCCGCCGTGCCCGAACGGGTCGGCGACGAACCGCCGCGCGGTCAGCCCGGGGTGGCCGAGGTAGCCGCGGGCCAGGCCGGTCCCGCCGACGTGCAGCTCGCCGGGCGTGCCCACCGGCACCGGGTCCAGGTTGTCGTCCAGCACGTAGCAGCGGGCCCCGGTGATCGGGCGGCCGATCGGCAGCGCGGCGGCGGCCAGGTCCGCGGGCCGCACCACGTGCGCGGTGGCGAACGTGGTGTTCTCGGTGGGGCCGTACCCGTCCACGATCCGCAGGTCCGGCACGTGCCGCAGCACGGCGGCGCAGTGCTCGGGCGAGATCACGTCGCCGCCGCTGCCCAGGTGCCGCAGCCCGGCGAACGCGGTCGGGTCGGCGGCGGCGACCTCGTGGAACAGGCCGGCGGTCAGCCACAGCACGGTGACGCCGTGCGCCGCCGTGAAGGCGCGCAGGTCCTCCGGCGACAGCAGCGTCCGGGAGGACACCGCGAGCCGCGCCCCGGACAGCAGCGCCGCCCAGATCTCGAACGTGGACGCGTCGAACGACAGCGTGGAGCACTGCGCCACCACGTCGTGCGGCCCGATCGGGAACGGGTCGCCCTCGGCGAGCCGGGCGACCGACCGGTGCTCGACCAGCACGCCCTTGGGGCGGCCGGTGGAGCCGGAGGTGAACATGACGTAGGCGGCGTTGCGCGGCCGCACCACCACGGGCGGGGCGTGGTCGGGCCACGCGGCGTCCGCCTCCAGGTCCACGACCTCGACCCCGGCGGGCAGCCGGTCGCGCAGGTCGGCGGGCGCGAGCACGAGGCCCGTGCCGGAGTCGGCGACCATGTCGGCGAGCCGGGTCGTCGGGTAGGCCGGGTCCAGCGGCACGAACGCGGCGCCGGCCTTGAGGACGCCCAGCAGCGCGACGACGGCGGCCGGGCCGCGCGGGGCGCAGACGCCGACGCGGTCCTCCGGCCGCACGCCGCGCGCGAGCAGCCCGTGCGCGAGCCGGTTGGCGGAGGCGTCCAGCTCGCGGTAGGTCAGGGACACCCCGTCGCAGGTCACCGCGATCGCGTCGGGCCGGGCGGCGACCCGGTCGGCGAACCGGCCGGTGACCGTGCGGTCCGGGGCGGTCGCGCCGGGCGGCCAGTCGTGCAGCACCCGCCGCCGTTCGCCGGGCGCGAGCAGCCGCAGCCGGGACAGCGGTCGGCCCGGGTCGGCGGCGACGTCGGCGAGCAGCACCAGGAAGCGGTCGACCAGCCGGGCGACGGTGGCGTCGTCGAACAGGTCGGTGCGGTACTCCGCGGCCAGCCGCAGGCCGCGGTCGTCGCGGGTGAACTCGAGCGTCAGGTCGAACGCGGCGGCCCGGCGCGGCGGGTCGAACACCGCCACGTCCAGGCCCTCCAGCGCGGGCGGTGCGGCGGGCGCGTTCTGCAGCGCCACCACCACGTTCACCAGCGGCGAGCGGCCCGCGTCGCGGTCGGGCCGCAGCAGTTCGACCAGGCGGTGGAAGGGCACCTCGTCGTGGTCGAGCGCGTCGCGGACGACGTCCTTGACGCGGCGCAGGAAGTCCGCGAAGGACAGGGCGGGGTCCACTTCGGACCGGATCACCACGGTGTTGACGAAGAACCCCACCAGCCCGGCGAGGTCCGGGTGGTCGCGGCCCGAGGTCACCGTGCCGACCGCGACGTCCCGCCGGCCGCTCACCCGCGCCAGGAACGCCTGCGCCGCCGCCACGAGCGTGGTGAACAGCGTCACGCCGTGGGCGCGGCCCAGCTCGCCCAGGGCGGCGGCGACGTCGGGCGGCACGGTCCGGTGGTGGGTCGCCCCGGCCGTGGTCGCCACCGCCGGGCGCGGCCGGTCGGCGGGCAGGTCCAGCACCGCCATCCCGGCCAGCCGCCGCTCCCAGTGCGCGAGGTGCGCGTCCAGGGCGGCCCCGGCGAGCCGGGCGCGCTGCCGGCGGGCGAAGTCGGTGTAGCGCAGGGGCAGCGGCGGGAGGTCGGGCTCCCGCCCGCGCACCGCGGCGGAGTAGCACAGGCCCAGCTCCTCGGCCAGCACGCCCATCGACCAGCCGTCGGTGACGATGTGGTGCAGGCACAGCACGAGCAGGTGCTCGCCGTCCTCCTCGCCGTCCAGCAGGGCGGCGCGCAGCAGCGGTCCGGTGCGCAGGTCGAACGGCCGGTCCACGAAGTCGGCCAACGCGGTCACGGGTTCCAGCGCGACCTCGTAGGGCGGTCCGACCACCTGCGTGCCGCGGCCGTCGACGGTGTGGAAGGTGGTGCGCAACTGCTCGTGCCGGGCGACGAGCCGGGTCAGCGCGGCGCTCAGCGCGCCCCGGTCGGGTTCGCCGCGCAACCGGAACCCCGCGGTGGTGGTGTACTCCGCGCCGCCGGGCGCGAACTCGTCCAGGAACCACAGGCGTTCCTGCGCGTACGACAACGGCGCGGAGGTGTCGGGCGGCCCGGTGGCGGGGTCGGGCGCGGGGCGGTCGTCGGACAGCTCGGCGGCCAGGGCCTCGACCGTGCGCAGCGCGAACACCCGCCGCGCGGGCAGGTCCGGGTCCAGGGCCGCCACCACCCGCATGGCCAGGATCGAGTCGCCGCCCAGCGCCACGAAGTCGTCGTGCGCGCCGACCCGCTCGACGCCGAGCACGTCCCGCCACACGGCGGCGACCCGTTCCTCGGCGGGGGTGCGCGGCGGCGTCACCGGGCCGGCGGGTCGCGGTTCGGGGAGGCCACGCCGGTCGAGCTTGCCGTTGGGCGTCAACGGCAGCGCGGGCAGCGGCACCACCGGCGACGGCACGGCCTGGGCCGGCAGCCGGTCGGCGAGGAAGGACCGCAGCGCGTCCGGCGCGGTGTCCGCGACCACGTACGCGACCAGCCTGGCGTCCCGCACCACCACCGCCGCGGCGGACACGGCCGGGTGCCGCAACAGGGTCGCCTCGACCTCGCCCGGGTCCACCCGGACCCCGCGCACCTTCACGTGCCCGCCGGTCCGGCCCAGGTGGTCGAGCAGCCCGTCCGGGCGGCGGCGCACCAGGTCGCCGGTGCGGTACATCCGGCTGCCGGGCGGGCCGTGCGGGTCGGCCACGAACGACGCGGCGGTGAGCCCCGGCCGGCCGAGGTACCCGCGGGCCACGCCGGGACCGGCCAGGTACAGCTCGCCCTCCCGCGCCGGGCGCAGCGCGTCGTCCAGGACGTGCGCGCGGACGCCCGCGATCGGCCGGCCCAGCACGGCGTGGTCGACCTCGGTCACCGGGCACAGGAGGCTCTCGACCGCGACCTCGGTGGTGCCGTAGGAGTTGTGGGCGGCGACGCCTGCGGCGACCAGGCTCGCGCACAGGTCCGGGTCCACGGGCTCTCCGCCGGTGACCACGAGCCGCGGCCGGCGGTCGCCGTCGAGCAGGCCCGCGCGCAGCAGCTCGCGCAGCCGTGACGGCGTCTCGTCCAGCACGTCGATCCCGGCGGCCGCGACGTGCGCCGCCAGCGCCCTCGGGTCGGCGAGGGTGTCGTCGTCGATCACGTGCAGCTCGTGCCCGGCCAGCATCCACAGCAGCGGCAGCCACATCGCGTCGAAGCCGAACCCGGCGGTGTGGGCGACCTTCAGCCGGGCCGCCGACGCGAACAGGCCGCCGGCGTGGTGGGCGTGCAGCGCGAGCAGGCCGCGGTGGGTGGCCAGCACGCCGTTCGGGCGGCCGGTGGAGCCGGAGGTGTGCAGCACGTAGGCGAGGTGGTCGGGGGTGAGGCGGGGCGGGGGGATCCCGGCGGCCGGGTGGTCGTCCTCGACGAACGCGGTGGGCACGTCGGGCAGCCGGTGCGCGAGCCGTCGCCGGGTGAGGACGAGGGCCGGGCGCGAGTCGGCCAGCAGCTCCGCCAGCCGCGTGTCCGGCAGGTCGGCGGCCAGCGGCGCGACCGCGCCACCCGCCCGCAGGATCGCGAGCAGGGCCGCCACCGCGTCCACGCCCCGGTCGAGCAGCAGGCCGACCGGGTCTTCCGGCCGCACGCCGCGCGCGAGCAGCCCGTCCGCCACCCGCTCCACCCTCGCGGCCAATTCCCGAAAGGTGAGCCGTTGCGCGCCGCACACCACCGCGGTCACGTCCGGTTCGACGCCGACACGGTCCGAGAAGAGGTCGGGCACGCTTTCCACCGACAACGGCCCGACCTCCATGCGCAATTCCGCCAGTCGACTCCGGATTTCGCCCGATGTCCGCGACGACCGGGCCGCCGACGTTTCCAGCGGTGGCCGGCGGCGGCAACCGCCGATCGGCGGCATACCATTTCGGGGAACCGAACCGGCTACCCCGGGCAGCCGGTTCGCTAATTCCCGGACCGCACGACCGGATTATTTCGACCCCGATCCGGAGGACGCGGGAAAAAGACGTTCAGCCGACCCCGTGCCGAATAGCGGTTCCGGGGCTCAGGGGGCGCAGGCGGCGGTGAGGTCGGCGACCCGGGCGGCCTTGTCCTCCAGCCACGCGGCCGGGCGCAGGACCAGGTCCTCCAGGGTCACGTCGCGCAGCGTGGCGGCCAGCGCGCCGACGGCCTCGTTCACGGTCGTGTTCCCCGCGTCGGCCGCCAGGTCGGCCAGGGTGGCGCCGGCGGCGTGGGCCTGGTCCACCGCGCGCTCCGGGCTCGACGTGTCGAACACGGTCGTGGCCTGGGACAGCGCCTCGGTGCAGACCTGCACGGTGGAGGCGGTGTCGGCGACGGCGGCGGCCGCGTCGGAGGCTTCCTGCAACGAACCGCACGCGCTCAGCGCGGTGACGGCGGTGATCGTGGCGATGGTGGCGACTACCCGGGACGTGACGCGCATGGCTCCTCCGGCTCTCGTCCGAACCAGAGGTCTCCCCGGCCACCGAGCGCGGTGACGCCGTGACCGGGCCGCCGCGGAGCGGCCGTAGTGACGATCACGGGCGGAGTGGGTACTCCCCTCTGCCACCAGCATGCCGGTGATCGAACCGGGCGTCAAAGTGACGCCGGTTACGCGCCGTTTCCGGCCGCCGGCACGATCATCGACGTGCGGAAAGACGACCCGAGCCGTGCTCACCTGTTTGCGCGAGGCGTGCGCAGGGCATTCGGAAGTGTCCTGATCACGCGACCGGAGGTATGACGGTGTCACCCTCGGTAAGCGACAACGTGCTGGCCGACCGCTACCAGTTGATCGAGCCGATCGGGGCCGGCGGCATGGCCGAGGTCCACCGCGCGTGGGACGCGGTCCTGCGCCGGCACGTCGCGATCAAGCTCTTCCAGCCCGGTTTCGACCCCGCGGCCGCGCAGCGGTTCGACAACGAGGTCCGCGTGCTGGCCGCGCTCTCCCACCCGGCGCTGGTCTCGGTGTACGACGCCGACACCACCGGTCCCCGGCCGTTCGTGGTGATGCGCCTGGTCGAAGGCCGGACCTTGCACGACCGGATGACACTCGGCCCGGTGCCGGTCGACGAGGTGCGCACGCTCGGTGCCCGACTGGCCGACGCGCTCGCACACGTGCACGCCCACGGCCTCGTGCACCGGGACGTGAAGCCGGCGAACATCCTGCTCGACCAGGACGACGACGCCTACCTCGCCGACTTCGGCCTGGCCCACCTGACCGGCGCGACCCGGCTGACCCGCACGAACCAGCTCGTCGGCACCGCCGCCTACCTCGCGCCCGAGCAGGTGCTGGGCGGGGACGTCGACCACCCGACCGACGTGTACGCGCTCGGCCTGGTGCTGCTGGAGTGCCTGACCGGGCGGCGCGAGTACCCGGGCAGCGAGGTGGAGGCGGCGGTCGCCCGGCTGCACCGCCCGCCGGTGGTGCCCGTGGAACTGCCCGCCGACCTGCGCCGCCTGTTGGCCGCGATGACGGCGTCCGCGCCGGAGGACCGCCCGACCGCGCACGAGTGCGCGCGGGTCCTGGGCGCGTTCCCGCCCGCGTACCCCGCACCGGCCGAGCCGGACCCCGGCGACCCGACCGAGGAGCTGCCGCGCCGGGCGGGCACGTCGTGGAAGGCGCTGGTGGCGTCGGCGGGCGCGATGGCCGGGGCGTTCGCGATCACGCTGGCCGCGCTGTCGGGCGACGAGCCGGCGACCCCGTCGCCGCCGGGACCGGCCACGCAGCAGGCCGAGCCGAAGCAGGCGGTCTCCTCGGACACGGCGGAGGACCCGGCCCAGCCCCGGTTCCTGGTCACGCCCCGCGCCCCGGCCCCGTCCGAGGAGACGACCTCCGCCGCCCCGACCGGCACGCCGGCGGGCGACACCCCCGAACCCGTGACGGACGGCGGCACCACCACCACCGCCAACCCCGTGCCCACCACCACGCCGCAGCAGCAGCCGACGACGAGCCAGGCCCCCACCGCCACGCAGAGCCCGAGCGCCAGCCCGGACCCCGTCGAGCCGCCGGCCGAGCCCACCGGCGACGGGAACCCGAACGACGGCACCTGAGCGCCGGCACCGGGATGACGACACCGGAATGACGACACCGGGATGACGCCGGTTGCCGGCGGATCCCGCCCCGGCAACCGAACCCGAGCGACCACGACGGCGGACCCGCGGACCGGCCCCGCCACCCGGCTCACCGGTCGGGCACCGCGCCGAGACTCGTCAGCGGCGGATCCGGCGGTGGACCCGTCAGGGATGGCCCTCGGCGGTGGATCTGCCGGCGTTGCGCCCGTCGGCGGTAGGCCCGTCGGCGGCTGATCCCCGCAGTGGACTGGGGCTGGATCCCCGCGGCGCACTCGTCAGGGCCGGGTCGCCGCGGTGGACCCGTCAGGGGTGGATTCCGGCGGTGGATCCGTCGGGAGTGCACCCGTCGGGGTGGATGCCGGGTCCGTGGTCCGGGTCGTCCGCCGGCGCGATCGGGGTCGGGCTGAGCGACGACTCGTCCTCGCCCTCCTCCAGCAGCGTGGCCGCGGGCCCGACCACGCGCGGGTCCGGCTCGCCCACCACGTCGTGGTCCTTGTCCGCGTACTCGACGCGCGCCAGCACGCTGCGCATGGCCTCGATGCGGGCCCGCTTCTTGTCGTTGCTCTTCACCACGGTCCACGGCGCGGCCTCGGTGTCGGTGGCGCGGAACATCGCCACCTTCGCCTCGGTGTAGGCGTCCCACCGGTCCAGCGACTTGATGTCGTTGGGGCTGAGCTTCCACTGCCGCACCGGGTCCACCTGCCGGATCAGGAACCGCGTCCGCTGCTCCGCCCGCGACACCGAGAACCACAGCTTCACGAGCACGATCCCGTCGTCCACCAGCATCCGCTCGAACGTCGGGGCCTGCCGCATGAACCTCTCGTACTGCTCGTCGGTGCAGTACCCCATCACCCGCTCGACCCCGGCGCGGTTGTACCAGGACCGGTCGAACAGCACGATCTCCCCGGCGGTCGGCAGGTGGTTGACGTACCGCTGGAAGTACCACTCCCCCTGCTCGCGCTCGGTCGGCTTGCCCAGCGCGACCACGCGCGCGCCGCGCGGGTTGAGGTGCTCGGTGAAGCGCTTGATGGTGCCGCCCTTGCCCGCCGCGTCACGGCCCTCGAACACGATGACCATCCGGCCGCCGGTGTCCTTGATCCAGTACTGGAGCTTGAGCAGCTCGATCTGGAGCAACCGCTTGGCCAGCTCGTAGTCCTCGCGCGAGAGGCGCGTCGGGTACGGGTAGTTCTCCCGCCAGGTGTCGATCTCCGAGCCGTCGGGGTGGCGGAGCACCGGGTCGTCCCCGTCCTCGTAGTCCACCACGAGGTCGTCCACGCGCAGGCCGGGGAAGAGGTCGGCGATGTCGAGCGGGGTGTTCACGCTTCCGACGTACCCGGGCGCAGATCGGGCAAACCCGACCGGGTGGCCGATGACGCACATCTCGTCGCCGACCGCCACGACCCGCGCGTCGGGCTCCAGCCGGCCGACGCCGGAGGGCCGAAGTCGGTCACACCGCGTGACGTCACCCGGACGTGTCAACCCGCCGAACGCCGGACTCGTCCGTCCACTGTGGACGGCTAGCGGGCGTCGCGCCGCTGGTCGATCGCGGCCGACTCGACCACCTGGTCGAAGGACTCGTAGCGGCGGTCCGGGATCGAGTGCAACGCGTGCACGGTGTCCTCGTCGGCGTTGTTGCGCGACGCGTGGTCGACCAACTGCCCCTTGTCGGCCGGGTACGCGACGTCCCCGAGCACGTTCCGCAACCGGCCCACCGTCGTCGTGTCGCTCATCGCTCTCCTCCCGAACGCGTCGGTCGCCCACCCGGTTACCCCGCCCGGCCGCGCCGACACGCGCCGGGTCGGCGGCGGGCCGGCGACCCGCCGATCCGCAGCCCGCCGATCCGCAGCCCGCCGATCCGCAGCCCGGCGATCCGCAGCCCGGCGTGCGCCCGGGTCGGCGGCAAGCGGTCGGCAGCCCACCGGTCGGCGGTCCGCAGGCCGGCGGCAACCCGCGGGTCGGTGGCACGCCGGTCGGTGGCACGCCGGTCGGTGGCACGCCGGTCAGCGGCGTGCGCCGGTCCGGACCACGTCGCGCACGGCGGCGGCGATGCGCCGGCCGCCGCGCCCGTCCCCGAACGGCGACGGCAGGGCGGCGAGCGCGGCACGGCGGTCGTCGCCGTCGGCGAGCCAGTCCAGCGCGAGGTCCGTGAGGTCGTCGCCGGGGCCGACGGGCACGCCGAAGTCGCGCAACGCCTCGGGCCGCGCGGTCTGCCGCCCCACCGCCAGGACCGGTCGCTTGAGAACGGTGGCCTCCTCCAGCACCGCGTCGGAGTCGGTGACGAGCAGGGCCGCGTGCCGGGCCAGCGCCAGGAACTCCGAGTGCCACAGCCGGTCCACCACGCGCAGGCCCATCCCGCACGACAGCGCGCCGGCGCGGGCCAGCGCCGCCTTCGTGCGCGGGTCCGCGGGCAGCACGACCGGGTGCCCGGCGTCCACCACCCCGGCGAGCTGGTTCGCCAGCGAGAACAGGGCCTCCTCGTCGTCCACGTGCCCCAGGGTGGCCAGCACGTAGTCGTCGGGCCGCAGCCCCCGGTCCCGCAGCACGGCGAGCCGGCCCGGCTCCGACCCGAGGCGGTGGCGCACGGCCTCCACGGCGGTGGTGCCGGTCACCCGGACGTCCCGGTCGCCGAGGCCCTCGGCCTCCAGGTTGCCCACGTCGCCGGGGGTGGCCGCGCACAGCACGTCGGCGGCCCGGTCGAGCACGACCCGGTTCTGCTCCTCGGCGCGGTGCGGCTCGTGGCCGCGCAGCCCGGCGTCCACCCGGACCACCGGGATGCCCTGCGCGCCGGCGGCGAGCGCGGCGGCCACCGCGGTGTCGGACGCGCCCGGCACGAGCACGGCGTCCGGGCGGTCGGCGGCGAACGCCCGCCGCATCCCCTCCAGGGCCACCGCGATGCGGCAGCCGCGCACGTCGCCGGCCACCGCGGCGGACTCGTCCCGCGCGGGGCGGACGACCCGGGCGGCGTCGCCCAGCGCGCCGAGCACGGGCGCGAGCTTGAAGACCTCCGGCCGGGCGCCGAGGACCGCCGCGACGCCGCCGGGTCGCAGGGCGGGCGCGGGCGTGGGTGCGGTGTGGACGGTCGGGCGTCGGAGCGTGGCGGTCATCGGGGCCTCCGTCGGTCGAATGGTCGGTCCTCTCCAGGAGACCCCCGTCGGGGCGGTGGCCGTGTCGTCCCCCGGTGACAGGTCGGTGCGCCTTGTGGACGCGGGTTGACGGCTCGGTCGTCCGCGAGTCGCCGGGGCGCGGTGGAGCTGCTTGCATGGTGCGGGTGATCCGACGGTGGCAACGCCTGTTCCGCTCACGGCGGGCCAGGGACGTCATGGCGGCGCTGGTGATCGCCGGTCCGGCCGCGGTGGGGCTGCTGACCGGGCTGCACCGCACCGCGCCCACGCCGACGCCCGCCGCGTTCGCCGCGATCTCGGCGTTGTGCGCGGTGGTGGTCGGGTTGTGGCGGCGCGACCACGATTGGCCGGCCGTGGTGGTGGCGTGCGCCACGTTCCTGCTGACCGACCTGCCGTACCCGATCTACGTGATGACGTTCTCGCTGACCAGGCGGCGGCGCTGGCTGCCCGCCGTGGTGTCCATGGCGTGCGTGCTGCTGTGGCCGACGCACCAGGTGCTCTTCCAGCCGGTGGCCACCGGTCGCCTGTTCGAGTTCCGGGCCGACCTGCCCGCGCACGGGGTCAACGGGCTCGTGTACTGGTCGCTCGCCGCCGTGCCCCGTTCGTGATGGGCCTGGCGAAGAACAGCCTGGAGGAGGCGTCGGCCGAGCGCGAGCGGCTCGCGGCGCAGTCGGCCGAGCGGCAGCAGCGGTTGCGCGAGAGCACGCTGCGGGAGCGGAGCCTGACCGAGCGGGCCCGGCTGGCGTCGATGATGCACGACGGCGTCGGCCACCACGTGACCGTGATGGTGACCACGGCGGGCGCGATCAGCGTCGACCCGACGGCCACCGAGTCGGTCCGGCGGCGGTGCGAGCTGATCGCGGACGTCGGCCGGGAGGCGATCGGGCAGCTCCGCGAGGTGCTCGACGTGCTGTCCGCGCCGGCGGACGCGCACGGCCCGGCGCCGGCGTTCGGCCTCGACGACGTGGCGGACCTGGTGCGCGACTACCGGTCGCTGGGCGTCGAGGTGGCCTACTCGGCGGACGTGCCGGGCGTGGTGCCCGGCACCACCGGGGACCTGTGCTACCGGATCGTGCGCGAGTCGCTGGCCAACGTGCTGCGGCACGCCGCCGTGCCGAGGGC
The DNA here is from genome assembly GCF_042752395.1 of Actinosynnema sp. NPDC059335. Lineage (NCBI taxonomy): Bacteria > Bacillati > Actinomycetota > Actinomycetes > Pseudonocardiales > Pseudonocardiaceae > Actinosynnema > Actinosynnema sp. NPDC059335. The sequence goes on from NZ_JBHYXZ010000093.1 coordinate 27,982, forward strand.
CGAGGTCCGGCTGGTGGCGGACGACCGGGTGCGGCTCACCGTGGCCAGCCCGCTCGGGCCGCGCCACCCGCCGTCCCTGCCCGGCACGGGCCGCGGCCTGCGGCTGCTGGCCGAGGAGGCGGCGCTGGAGGGCGGGGACCTCACCGCCGCGCCGTCGCCGGACGGCTCCCGGTTCGTGCTGCGCGCCGAGCTGCCGCGCGGTCGCGGCCCCGGTGCCCCCGTGGGACGATCGGCGGCATGATCAGGGTGCTCGTCGTGGACGACCAGGCCCTGATCCGCGCCGGGACGAGGGCGGTTTTGGAGTCCGCGGGCGACATCGAGGTGGTGGGCGAGGCGGCCGACGGCGCGGAGGCGGTCGCGGCGTGCCGCGCGCACCGGCCGGACGTGGTGCTGATGGACCTGCGCATGCCCCGGGTGGACGGCGTGACCGCCACCGCGCGGCTCAAGCGCTCGCCGGACCCGCCGCTGGTGCTGGCGCTGACCACGTTCGACGACGACCAGCTGATGATCGACGCGCTGACCGCGGGCGCGGACGGCTTCCTGCTCAAGCAGCTCCGGCCGAAGGACCTGGTCAACGCGGTGCGCGCGCGCACGGCGGCGCGTCGGTGATCGACACGGGGCTGAGCAGGCGGATCCTGCGGCGGATCTCCGGCCCGACCGCGGGGTCCACCGCGTTCCCCGACGCGGCCGGGCGGCTCGGGCTGCTCAGCGAGCGGGAGCGGGAGGTCCTCGGCCTGGTCGGGCTCGGGCTGGACAACGCCGGGATCGCCGAGCGGCTCTTCATGAGCGTGTCGACGGTCAAGACCTACGTGTCGCGGACCCTGGCGAAGCTGGAGCTGGACAACCGCGTCCAGGCCGCGTTGCTGGCCAGCCAGCTGCGGTTGACGCCGGCCGACCACCCGCCGGACGACGCCTGACCTACCCCTTCGGCCCGGCGGTCTTCGGCACGAACGCGTAGACGCTGGCGGGCGAGCCGGAACCGCGCCGGTTCACCGTGCCGCCGACGAGGACGTGCGCGCCGGTCGGCGGCAGCTGGGCCAGGTTCGCCAGGATCTCCAGGCTGATCCGGTGCTCCCGGTACAGCAGCTTGGACACCCGGTACTCCACGTCCAGCGCCGACTCGGGGCTGAACGTGTCCGTGCCCAGCGCGCCCCGGCGGCCCAGCCGGCCGGTGTCGACCAGCCACCGCACCGCCTCCAGCGAGAACCCAGGCTGGTGCATCCGCCCGTCGGCGTCGAAGTTGAAGAACGCCGGGGTGCCCCAGCGGTCCTCCCACCCCGTCCACAGCACGACCGCGGCCTCGTTCGGGATGCGACCGTGGCGCTTCTCCCACCGCCGCAGGTCGGCGACGCTCACCTCGTAGTCCGCGTCGCGGGCGGCCTGCTCGCGCACGTCGATCCGCACGGCGGGCAGGAACAGGTCCTCGGCGTCCAGCTCGTCGGCGTGCGGCTGGTCGGCGTTGAAGTGCGCGGGCGCGCCCCAGTGCGTGCCGGTGTGCTCCCCCTGCTGCACGTACTGCAGGTAGAAGCCGTGCTCCGGCACCGTCGTCACGGTCGTCATCGTGAACGCCGGGTCGCCGGGGTAGACGTTGGTCCGGTCCGGGTCGTTGACGTGGGCGAGGTTCACCAGCCGGTAGTCGGCCAGGCCGAGCCCGCCGGCGCGGCCCGAGGCGCCCGCCGAACCGCCGGCCGCGAACATCCCGCCCACCGCGGTGGCCACACCCGCGAGCATCGACCGTCTCCGCACCGCAGACCACTCCTTCAGCCCCACAGTCACCCGATCCGGGCAACCGTACCGGCTGACTGATCACAAAACGACGACCTGCCGGACGGCTTCTCCTGACGCCAAACGGGTGAACCCGGTGTTGATGTCGTCCAGCGCGAGCCGGCCCGAGAGCAGTTCCTGCACCGGCAGCAGCCCCGCCCGGTACAGCTCGACGAACCGCGGCACGTCCCGCCGCGGCACGCACGAGCCGAGGTAGCTGCCCTTGAGCGTGCGCTCCTCCGCGACCAGGCTCAACGCGGGCAGCGAGACCGTGCGGTCGGGGTGCGGCAGGCCGACGGTCACCGTGGTGCCGCCCGCGCCGGTGGCCAGGTACGCCTGTTCCAGCACCGCGGCGACACCGGTCGTGTCGATCACCTTGTCGGCGCCGCCGCCGGTCACCGACCGCACCGCCTCCACCGCGTCCGGCCCGCCGGCCACGTCGTGCGTCGCGCCGAGCTTGCGCGCCAGCTCGCGCTTGTGGGCGACGACGTCCACGGCGACGACCTGCGCCGCGCCCGCCGCCCGCGCGGCCAGCAGCGCGGCCAGCCCGACCCCGCCCAGGCCGAACACCGCGACCCGGTCGCCGGGCGCCACCTGCGCGCTGTAGAACGCCGCTCCCGCGCCGGTGAGCACCGCGCAGCCGAACAGGGCGGCGATCTCGAACGGCAGGTCCGCGGGCACGAGCGTGGCCGACTTCTCCGACACCACGGCGTACTCGGCGAACCCGGACACGCCCAGGTGGTGGTGCGGGCGCGTGCCGTCGGGCAGCCGCAGCCGCCGTCCGCCGCCCAGCAGCGCGCCCTCGCGGTTGGCCGCCGCGCCCGGCTCGCACAGCGCCTGCCGCCCGGACACGCACCGGCGGCACGAGCCGCAGGCGGGCACGAACGACAGCACCACCCGGTCGCCGACGGCGAAGTCCGACGCGCCCGGCCCGGTCTCGACCACCTCGCCCGCGGCCTCGTGGCCGAGCAGCATCGGCAGCGGCCGGATCCGCGACCCGTCGATCACCGACAGGTCGGAGTGGCACAGCCCGGTGGCGCGCACCCGCACCAGCAGCTCGCCGTCGCCCGGCGGGTCCAGCTCCAGGTCGAGCACCCGCAGCGGTCCGCCGACCTCGGTCAGCACCGCGCCCCTGGTCCTCACGCGACCACCAGCCCTTCCATCGCGGCGCGCAGCCCGGCCGGGATGGCCACCGGCTTGCGCGTGTCGCGGTCGGTGAACACGTGCACGAAGTGCCCCTCGGCGACGACCTCGTCCCGCCCCTCCGGGTAGAAGCCGATCTCGTAGCGGACGCTGGACCGGCCGAGGTGGCCGATGCGCAGGCCCGCGTCGACGGCCTCGGGGAACGCGATGGACGAGCGGTAGTTGCAGTGGGACTCCACGCACAGCCCGATGGCCTGCCCGCGGTGGATGTCCAACCCGCCCTCCCCGATCAACCAGGTGTTGATCACGGTGTCCATGAAGGCGTAGTGCACGACGTTGTTCACGTGCCCGTACACGTCGTTGTCGTGCCAGCGGGTCGGGATCCGCTGCCAGTGCCGGTAGTCGTCGCGCACCACACCTCCTGGGTCAGTCGAGCATCCGGGTCAGCTCGACGCGGGACCGCACCTCGAGCCTGGCGAAGATGTTGCGCAGGTGGTGCTCGACGGTGCGGTGGCTCAGGAACAGCCGGGCGGCGACCTCCCGGTTGGTCGCGCCCTCGGCGACGAGCCGGGCGATCTGCGCCTGCTGCGGGGTCAGCGCCGAGGTCGGGTCGGCGTCGGCGCGGCGGGCGGCGCGGCGGCCGGCGCGGTCGGCGCTCCGCTCGGCCTGGGCGGGCGCCACGGCCTCGCCCGCGGCGCGCAGCTCGGCGCGGGTCCGCGCGACCCAGCGGTCGGCGTCGTAGCGCTGGAAGATCTTCACCGCGTCGCGCAGCAGCTCGCGCGCGGCGCGGGGTTTGCGGTCGCGGCGCAGCCGGTGGCCGTAGAACAGCTCGGTCTTGGCCAGCTCCATCGCGGTGCCGCTGGCCCGGTGCAGCCGGATCGCCTCGCGGAAGTGCTCCTCGGCGCGCGTGCCGTGGGCGAGCAGGCCGCGGCAGCGGTGCGACAGGGCCAGCCGGGCCGCGCTGCCCGTGGTGCCCGCCCACTTCTCGTACCGGCGCAGCGCCCGGTCCGCCGTGCCGGGCCGGCCGCAGCCGACGGCGGCCTCCACGACGTGCGGCGCGGCCATCACCTTGATGCCGGTGTGCACGCCGCCCGAGCCGGCGGCCATCAGCCGCAGCCGGTCCAGGGCGTCGGCCGGGCGGTCCAGCGCCAGGTCCACGCAGGCGAACGCCCACGCGCCGAACGTGCCGGACCGGCCCAGTCCCCGTTCGGCGATCTGCTCGGCGGCGGCGTCGATGCGGTGCATCGCGGTGTCGGTGTCGCCGCGCAGGGCGGACACCAGGGCGAGGATCGTGAGGTGGTCCACCACGGCGTTGTGCTGGCCGATGGCGGTGGCCGCGTGGACGCCCTCGAACGCGGCCGACAGCGCCGGCGAGTGGTGGTCCAGCAGCAGCGCCGACAGCGCCCGGTAGACCAGCGCCCACGGCACCAGGGCGGTCAGGCCGTGCTCGTGCGCCGCGGTGACCGCGCTGGTCGCCAGCTCGTGCGCCCGGGTCGCGTCGCCCAGGGTGTAGGCGGCCTGGCCGCCCCAGATCTTGGCCTGCGGGTGCGGCACCCGTTCGGCCAGCTCTACCACCGAGCGCAGCACGGGCAGCGCCTCCTCGTGCCGCCCGGCGAACGTGGCCGCCATGCCCGCGAGGTGGTCCAGCGTGATCCGGGTCTCGTCCGGCTCGTCGGGCAGCCGCAGGCCCGCCGCGAACCGGGCGGTCTCGGCGTAGCGGGCGTGGTCGCCCGCGATGCTGGCCGCCTCCCCGGCGAAGCCCAGCGCGGTGATGGCGAGGGCGCGGTGGGTGCCGACCAGCTCGCCGGCCGCCTGGAGCAGCCGGCGCACCGCGACGTCCGGCAGGCCGTGGCCCAGGTCGATGCCGCCGCGCACCAGCTCCGTGCGGGCCCGCAGCTCGGCGCTGTCGGTGAGCCGGGCGGCGGTGCGCAGCGCGACCCTGGCCCGGCGCGGCGCGCCGGAGGCCCAGTGGTCGGTGGCGGCCGCGATCAGGTGCCGCGCCCGGGCGTCCGGGTCGGAGGTCAGCGCGGCGGCGCGGTCGTGGTCGCGCGCCGCGGCCGGGTAGTCGCCGCAGCGGCGGGCGCGGCGCGCCGAGTCGGCCAGCCGGGCGGCGAACGCGTCACGCGCGCCGGGCGCGCGGGCGGCCTCGTGCCACGTGCGGCGGGGGCCGGGCGGCAGGTTCCCGGCCAGCGCGGCGTGCGCGGTGTAGCGCAGGGCCAGCGGGATCCCGGTGCGCAGCGCGGACCGGACCAGCGGCCCGCCGTCGAGCAGGGCGGCGGCCTCCTCGACCGCGGCCAGGTCGAGGTCGGGCATCCGGGCCAGGGTGTCGGCGTCCACCTCGTCGTCCACCACGCTCACCGCCACCGCGAACCGGGCCTGCGGCGACAGCGCGCGGAAGCGGGCGCTGAACCGGGCCCGCAGCGAGCTGTCCTCGGGCAGCGCGTCGGGCGCGGGCGCGGTGCCGCCCAGCTGCTCGGAGGTCAGCGCGCGGGCCAGCTCGGTGAGCGCCAGCGGGTTGCCCCTGGCCAGGTCGGCGACGTCGTCGGCCAGGCCGGGCGCGAGTCCGGGCCGCAGGTCGCGCAGCACCCGCAGGCTGTCGGCGTGGTCGAGCGGGTCGAGCCGCACCCACGGCAGCCCGTACGGCCCGCCCTCGGTGGCGATCAGCAGCGCCACCGGCTCGTCGGCGACCTGCGCGGCCAGCCCGACCAGCCAGTCGGTGTCCTCCAGCAGGTGCGCGTCGTCCACGCGCAGGAGCACCTCGCGGCCGGACGCGGCGAAGGCGTCCCGCGCGGCGGCGAGCATCGCGGTCTTGCCCGACCCGGCGCCGCCGCGCAGCACCAGCGCCCCGCCGTGGCCGGCGCGGGCGCGGGCGAGCAACGCGTCGACGGCGACGCGCTGCCGGTCACGTCCGCGCAGCATGGGGCCAGTCTGGCCGGAGGGCGAGGGTCGGCGGAAGGGCTGCGGCGGAAATTATCTACCGGTGTTAGTTTTCGCTCGGGACCGGTGGTTGCACCGATGCGGAGCGCTCACCCGGTGACGCAGGGTCATCGCTGTCCGCAGTTTCCCTGCCAAGCGAGGTGTACACCGACGTGCAACTCCGCACACTGATCCCCGCGCTCGTCCCCGCGCTGGTCCTGTCCCTGGTCGGCGTGGCGCCGGCGCACGCCGAGGTCGAGTACCGACGCGGCCCGGCCCCGACCAACGCCGGCATCGAGGCGCTCCGCGGCCCGTTCGCCACCTCCTCCACCTCGGTGTCGTCGCTCGTGAGCGGCTTCGGCGGTGGCACGATCTATTACCCGACGAGCACCGCCGAGGGCACCTTCGGCGCGATCGCCATCTCACCCGGCTTCACCGGCACGGAATCCACCATCGCGTGGCTGGGTCCCCGCATCGCGTCGCAGGGCTTCGTGGTGATCACCATCGCCACCAACACCCTCTACGACCAGCCCGACAGCCGCGCGAGCCAGCTGCTGGCCGCGCTCGACTACCTGACCCAGCGCAGCGACGTCCGCAGCCGGATCGACGCGTCCCGCCTGGGCGTCATGGGCCACTCGATGGGCGGCGGCGGCACGCTCCGGGCCGCCGAGGAGCGCCCGGCCCTGCAGGCCGCGATCCCGCTGACCGGGTGGCACACCGACAAGACCTGGGGCAGCGTTCGGGTGCCGACCCTCGTCGTCGGCGCGGAGGACGACACGGTCGCGCCCGTGGCGTCGCACTCCATCCCCTTCTACACCTCGCTGCCGTCCACGCTGGACAAGGCGTACCTGGAGCTGAACGGCGCGAGCCACTTCGCGCCCAACACCTCGAACACGACCATCGCCAAGTACAGCAT
>NZ_JBHYXZ010000094.1:0-34604 GCF_042752395.1 Actinosynnema sp. NPDC059335
GCGGCGCGGGCGGGGGCGGCCGGGCGAGCCCGGGGCGGGACCGGGGTCCCCGCCCGCCCCCGGGCCCCCCCCGCCCCCCGGGGGGCCCGCCGTGCCCGCGCACGCGCCGCCCGCGCACGGCGCGTTCCGGCCGTTGCCCGTCCTCTGACCCGACCGCCTCCGACCCGACCGGGGCCGGCCCTCCGACCGGCCACGCGGTCCGACCGGCTTCCGTCGGCGAACGCGCACGTCGGCCGGTGGCGGCGGCGCGGCCGGGAGAAACTGGAGGCCGACCTCCCGGGCGCGGTCGCCGGGTCCGGGGTCGACCGGCTGGAGGGGTGACGGTGGAGCCTGACGACCGGTCGCCGGAGCTGTCCGCCGGCCCGCGCGCCGGCCTGAGACGGGTGCTCCTGGCGGCGCTGCTGCTGCTGGCCGCGTGCGACGTGGCTCCCCGGCCGGTGCCGACCACGGCCGGGGTGAGCGAAACGGTCGGGGTGGACGGCACGCCGGTGCTGGACTCGCGCGGCGTCGGGCGGGTCCGGCTGGGCATGACCCTGGCGGAGTTGGAGGCCACCGGCGAGGTCGGCGGCGACGTGACCACGGCCGAGTTCTCCTGCCCGATCCGCGAGCTGAAGATCACGGAGGGCTGGGTCGGCCTCCAGGACGGCGTCGCGGTGGAGATCCGGGCCGAGGGCGGCGTCCGCACCCCGGAAGGGCTGCGCGTCGGCGACTCGCGGGCGCGCATGCACGAGGTCTACCCGGACGTGCGGCAGTACCCGCACGGGTTCACCCGCGAGGTGGACCCGGCGACCCGGTACAAGTTCTTCTTCGAGAACGCGGGCGACACGCTCACCGGCATCGGCCTGGTGCGGACCGACCGGGGCTGCCTGACGTGAGACGCCCGCCACCGCGCGGGTGACGGGCGTCGGTCGCCGCGGGGCTCAGAGCGCGCCGCCGGCGGCCCGGGGGGCGCTGCCGTCGACGTCCTCGCCCACCGACTCGCGGGTCAGGAAGTTCTCCACGTGGAACAGGTTGCCCTCGGCCCGGTCGATCACGGTGAGCAGCGTGCTCATCGAGGCGACCTCCTCCACCTGCTCCTTGAGGAACCACTGGAGGAACTGCTCGCCGATGTAGTCGCCCTCGTCGCGGGCCGTCTTGGCGAGGGTGACGATCTGCTCGGTGACCTTCTTCTCCTGCTCCAGCGCGAGCGCGACCGGCTCGCGGGGCGCGGTGAAGTCGTTGCGCACGTCGTCCACGCCCGGAATGGCCACCGGCAGCCCGTTGTCCATCAGGTACTGCACGATCATCATCGCGTGGTTGCGCTCCTCCAGCGCCTGCTTGTAGAAGTGCGACGCGAGGCGCGGCAGGTCGTTGGCGTCGAACCAGACCGCGATGGCCACGTACTGCTGCGAGGCCGTGAACTCGTTGCGCACCTGCTCGCGGAGCAGGTCGTGGAACTTCGAGGAACGCGCGGAGGAAATCTTCTTCAAGTTGACAGCCATACTCGAAGAATACCCCGGAAGTGTTGTTCAATGCATTAAAGGTAAGGCTTGCCAAGTTGAGGAAAGGGTTGCCGAAGAAAGGTGAGGCAACCCTTTCCCGGATTGTTCAGACCAGCGGCGCGCGGTCGATCGGGCACGACATGCAGCGCGGGCCGCCGCGGCCGGAGCCCAGTTCGGAGCCGCTGATCCGGATCACCTCGACGCCCGCGTCCTCCAGCCGCGCGTTCGTCTCCACGTTCCGCTCGTAGGCGACCACCAGGCCCGGTCCGACGGCGAGGGTGTTGTTGCCGTCGTCCCACTGCTCCCGTTCGGCGGTCACCGGGTCGAGCCCGGTGTCGATGACGCGCAGCCTCTCGATGCCCATCGCCTCGGCCGCCGCCTCCAGGAACGGCCGCCGGTCGTCCACCACGACGCCGCCCGAGCCGTCGGACCGGACGGGGAAGGCGAACAGGTTGTCCCGCACCGCCGGGTACATCACCACCGCGTCCCGGTCGACCATCGTGCACACGGTGTCCAGGTGCATGGTGGCCCGCTCCTGGGTGATCGGCACCGCGAGCACGGTGTGCGCCAGGCCGTCGGCCAGCGCGGACCGGGCGAACGACTCCGCGCCCGCCGGCGTGGTCCGCTCGCCGACGCCGATCGCCAGCACGCCCGGCGCGAGCAGCAGCACGTCGCCGCCCTCGACCGGCGCCGAGTGCGCGCCGTACGCGCGGCCGGTCTCGCGGAACCGCGGGTGGTAGGCGTAGATCAGGTCGGTCAGCGCGGTCTCCCGGTCGCGCGCGGGCAGCGCCAGCGACGTGATCGCGACCCGGTCGCCCACCCACACCGACGAGTCGCGGGTGAACAGCAGGTTCGGCAGCGGGTCGACGGCGAAGTCGATCGGGTGGTGCATCTTGCGCACCAGCGACGCGCCCTCGGCCGCGGGCAGCTCCTCGAACGTCATGCCGGTCATCAGCGCGGTGGCGAGCTGCTCCGGGTCGATCGAGGCCAGGTGCGAGCGCAACGCGTCGGCCAGGTCGATGCCCAGCCGCCGCTCGTTGACCGCGCTGTGGATGCCCGCGATCCGGGCCCGGTCGTCGTGCAGCGCCTCGACCAGCAGGTCGGCCAGCAGCAGCACCTCGACCCCGCGCCCGCGCAGCAGCTCGGCGAACGCGTCGTGCTCCTCCTGGGCCCGGTCGACCCACGGCACGCCGTCGAACAGGAGCTGGTCGTTGTTGCGCGGCGTGAGCCGCTTCAGCTCGGCGCCGGGACGGTGCAGCAGCACCGTGCGCAGGCGGCCGACCTCGCTGTCGACGCGGGGCGCGGCGGCCGGCACGCCGTGGGGGGACGCGGTCTGGGCGATGTGCGCAGTCACGGGTCGAGGGTAACCCGAGGCCGGTCGGTTCAGCAGCTCCGAGTGGCCTGTTCCGGCGAAACTCGATCGTATGACGGCCTGAGAATAGCGATTCGTTGCGCCGTTGTGGGCATGTGTGCCCGGAACGTTGCGTCGTGACGTGGACTACCGGCCCGGTGCTCCCGGTGCGGGATGATCGTGTCCTAACCGGGAGGATCAGTGGCGGACTTACGCTTGTTCATCGACGCGCCGGGCGGGGCCGCCCCGGCGACCGCGCAGTTGGCGCAGGAGCTGGTCAGGGGCGCCAGGGTGGACGCCCGACCCGCGCCGGCGGCGTCGCCGGAGGGCTCCAAGACCGGCACGGCCGCGTCCCTCGCCGAACTCGTCCTCAACGGCGCGTTGCCCGCCGCGGTGGCCGCCGCGGTCGCGTCCGTCGTCACGTCGTTCGTGCAGCGCGGCGGCGCCCGCAAGGTGACGATCAAGCGCGGCGACGACGAGATCACCGTGGAGGGCGTGGACGCCCGCTCGCAGAAGGCGGCGCTGGAGGCGTGGTTGCGCGACCGCGAGAGCGAGGGGTGAGGTGGGTCGGTACGCCCTCCTCGTCGCCACCGGCGAGTACGAGGACGTCCGGCTGAGCCGGCTGCGCGCGCCCGAGCAGGACGTGGAACGGCTCGCCGCGCTGCTGGAGGATCCCGACGTCGGCGGGTTCACCCGCGTGGAGGTGCTGCGGGACCGGGCCGACCACGAGATCCGCCGCGCCGTCGAGGAGCTGCTCGCGCCGCGCGAGGCCGACGACCTGGTGCTGCTGTACTTCTCGTGCCACGGCCTGACCACGCCCGCGCGCCGGCTGTACTTCGCCGCGACCAACACGGTGCAGGACCGGCCCGCCGGCACCGCGATCCCGCGGTCGTTCCTCAACGAGCAGCTCGAGGACTGCCGGGCGGCCGGCCGGGTCCTGGTGCTGGACTGCTGCTTCAGCGGCGCGTTCGTGGAGGGGTTCAAGGCGGCCGGCACGAGCGTGCTGGACGACGTGGGCTCCGGGTACGTGGTGATGACCGCGTCCAACGCCTACGAGTACGCGTTCGAGCAGGACTCGCTGTCGCTGGACGCGCCGGTCGCGTCGCTGTTCACCGACGTGCTGATCCAGGGCCTCGCGGGCGGTGACGCCGACCTCGACGGCGACGGCTGGGTCGACGTGGACGAGCTGTTCAAGTACGCGCAGGCGCAGGTGCGGGGCAGGCGGCCCGACCAGACGCCGCAGTACTTCGCGCACGGTTCGACGCGGCCGCCGCGGATCGCGCGGGCCGGTGGCGCCCGGGATCGCCGGCCGGGGACCGCCGCGTCGTACACGTCCGGGCAGCTGCTGGTGGCGCGCGGGTTCCGGGCGGCGGCCGAACCGGTGTGCCGGACGTTGGGGCCGATGGGCCGGCGGGCCGTGGTGTTCGTGGACCGGCGGCCGGTGGAGCTGTCGGACGCGTCGGCGATCGTGGCCGCGTTCCAGCCCGACGACCCGCGCGACTCGCTCGGCGCGGGCTACGTGCGCGACCTCGTGGAGGAGGTGCGGCGGGAGGCCGGTGACGGCGCGGCGTCGGCGGTGGCCGTGGCGCGCGGCGCGATCGGCGGCCTGGTCGACGCGATGCGCGACGGGCACAACCCGGTGCGGCTGATGCGCGGCGTCACGGCCGCCGCCGCCCGCGCGGTCGAGCTGATCGCGGAGGCCGCGACGCCGCTGGAGCAGGCGGACGTGCCGGCGCTGGCGACGGCCGCGGCGGGCAGCGCGGAGATCGGCGCGCTCGTCGGGCAGGTGGTGGCGGCGACCGGCAGGCGCGGCCCGATCCTGGTGGAGGAGAGCAAGGGCTTCGCGCTGGAGTACGAGATCAACCGGGGTGTGCGCGTCGACAGCGGCTACGCGTCGAGCCTGTTCGTGACCGACCGGGTGCGGCAGGAGGCCGTGCTGGTGGACCCCTGGGTGCTGCTCGTGGCCGGCACCCTGCCGCACCGGGTCGCGGCCGGGCTGGGGAACCGGCTCGCGACCGTCATCGGCCGGGACGAGGCGCTGCTCGTGGTGTGCGAGGAGCTGTCGCACGGCGCGCTCACCGAGCTGCTGTGGCTGGGCGAGCACCGGCCGGTCGTCGCCACCGTGGCCGACCAGGACCGGCTGAACCGCCTCCGCAACACGGTCGGCGGCACGGTCTTCGACGTCGACCTGCTGGAAACGGTGTCCACGCGGTCGCTCGGCAAGGCGGAGAAGGTCGTCGTCGGGGCCCGGGAGACCCTGGTCTACGTGGGCCGCTCGCAGCGCGGCAACGCGGCGGGCCTGATCCGCGCCACCGCCTCGGACCTGCCGAAGGTGGAACGCGCCGTCCGCGCCGTGCGCAGCGCCGCCCACGAAGGCGTCCTGCGCGGGGGCGGCGTGGGCCTGTCCGAGCTGGGCACGCGCCTCGCGGCCGACGCCACCGGCACCCCCGAGGAGGTCGCCGGCTGGCGCGCGTTCGCCGCCGCCCTCGCCGAACCGGCCGACCGCATCGCCGAGAACGCCGCCCTGACCGTGGCCGACCTGGACCCGGCCCTGCTCGACTCGGCCGGCGTGGCCCGCACCGTCGTGACCGCCGCCGCCCGCACCACCTCCCGCTTCCTCCTGATCGGCTGACCCCCGCGCGTGTCCTACCTCCAGAACGCGCGTGTCCTACCTCCAGAACGCGTGAGTCCTACGTTCAGAACGCGTGAGTCCTACGTTCAGGACCCCTGAATTCAACGCTCAGGCACCCCGGCTGTCACGGCAGCCAGGACACGTGACCGCGCAACAGCGCGTACCCGACGAACGCCACCACGTCGAGCAACGCGTGCGCCACGACCAGCACCCACAGCCGGTTCGTCCGCTGCCACACCTTGCCGAACACCAGGCCCATCACCACGTTCCCGACGAACCCGCCGAACCCCTGGTACAGGTGGTACGACCCGCGCAGCACCGCGCTGGCCAGCAACGCCGTGTTCTCCCGCCACCCGAGCTGCCGCAGCCGGGTGATGAGGTACCCGACGACCAGCACCTCCTCCGCCCACGCGTTGCCCGCCGCGGACAGCACCAGCACCACGCCGCGCCACCACGACTCGTCCAACGTGGACGGCAGCACGGCCAGGTTCAGCCCCAGGTTCCACGCGACCAGGTAGAACACCAGCCCCGGGATGCCGATCACGGCGGCCAGCCCCAGGCTGCCCAGCGCGTCCGGCCCGATCCGGGTGCGGTCCAGGCCCAGCGCCTTCAGCTTGATGCCGCCCTGCCACAGCAGGTACAGCCCCAGCCCGCCCCACGCCGCCAACTGCACCACGCCGAGCAGCTGCGCGAGCAGGTCCAGCAGGTCGAACCGCGCCTGCGGGACGTTGATCGCGACCTTCTGCTCGTTCAGCGGCTTGGGCGACAGCAGGCTGTCCAGCAACCGCACCACGCTGCGCGCCCCGGACAGCCCGAGCGTCACCGCGAAGACGAGCAGCAGTTCCAGCCGGTAGCCGCGGCGCGTCCGGGCGTCGAGGTCGTCGATCACACCCATACGCTAACCGCGCCGCCGTCAGCGGCGTTGCGCGAGGAACGGGCAGCCCATCAGGCGGCGCAGCTCCACCGCCAGCTCCTGCGCCGTGCCCACCGGGCGCGAGAACGCGATCCGCACGTCGTGGTCGGAGTCCGCCATCTCCACCCGCAGCCGCAGCCCGAACCGGTCCAGGCCCAGCGGGCGGACGTGCCCGCCCCTCAGGTGCTCCGGCAGGTGCCCGCCGAGCAGGCCCACCACGTCCCGGTGCGACAGCTCCAGGTGGCGCAGCCAGTGGTCCTCGTGCGCGGCGAACGGGTCCGGCTCCGCCTGCGCGAACAGCTCCGGCCGCAACGATGTCGTGCCCTCCGCGTCGGCCACGACCAGCGACGCGGGGGACAGCCGCAGCGCCGACGCCCCGTGCCCCACGTCGAGCAGCCTCGGGTCCGGGCGCGTCTCGGCGACCTCCAGGCTCGCCTCGCGCGCCTCGTCGGCGTCGAGCACGCGCAGCCAGCCCGTGATCCACAGCAACCCGCGCACCGGCTCCCGCAGCTGCACCGGGGCCTGGTCGGCCACCTCCAGCATCGCGGTCAGCTCGGCCCGGCGGGCGTCCCGGACCACCGGGTGCTCGTCGGGCAGCACGAGCGTCACCCCGCCGTGCGGGTGGACGTGGTGCAGCACCGGGGTGACCCGGTTCTCCGTGCCACCGGACGGCAGCAGTGCCGCGCGCCCGCCGCGGGCGGCGATCGTGCGTGCCCGCTCCGCCGGATGCGGTGCCGGCGGTCGACGTGTCTCGTTCAACCGCTCACCTCCCAACTTAGGGGAGCCTAACTTGACGGGGGCCGGTGGCGGTAGTCCCACGACCGGCTTTCGGTGCACGCAGGTTAGGGGGTCCGACGCCGTCGCGGCGCGCGGCGCGCGAACGTCCGGTTGGGCGATTCGGCGGACCGGGCGACCGCCGTAACCTGGGCTCGCCTGCGGAGGTGGCCCGTGGTCGTGCCCGACAAGCCGTCCACCCTGGGTGCGGCACTCGATGACCGGTGGACCCGCTACTGCCTGGAGACCGCGAGCCGGCGCGCGTTCGGCTGGGTCCTGGTCGGCGCGCTCGCGTTCGTGCTCCAACTCGCCCTGATCTTCGTGTTCACCGTGACGTCCGCGTGGCCGTTCGCGCTGCTGCTGTTCTCCGTGCTGGTCCTCGGCGTCGGCCTGGTCCGGCGGGAACCGTCCACCGCCGTCCTCGGCGACCACGCCTGGGTCCACGTGCGCGTGCACTGGCGGGCCGGCCTGCTCGTCGTGCACGGACCCCGACCGCTCGTGCTCGAGGTCAGCGCCGGACCCGTCGCCCGCGGGCGGATCAACCGCCACCGGCGGGCGTGGGTCGTCGCACCCGACCGCGCCGGCAACACCGTGGTCACGTTCCGCGGCGTGCCCAGGCTCTTCCCGGCGAAGGTCGTGCGCGCCCGGGTTTGGTGATCGGCGCCGGGGATACCCGAGGGGCGGACATCTGGTTTCCTGGGAGCAGTGGTGGGCGAGGCTTGGGTGGACAAGTGCCTGACCAGTGCGGATCGCCGCGCGGTCGGGTTCATCGGGCTGGCGCTGCTCGCCCTGTTCACCCTGTGGGTCGTCTCCGAGTGGACCGGGTCGCGCTGGGTGTTCCTGCTCACGCCCCTGTGCGTCGAGTTCGCCGTGCCCGGCCTGCGGCACTTCTTCTCCCGCCGCGCGCTGCGCAGGCTGCTCGCCACCTACCCCCGGCACGCCGTGTCGGTGCACTTCGTGCCCGGCCGCACGCGCGTCGGCCGGCAGGCGTACCTGGAGACCGCCGGGTCCGACCGCACGTTCCTGCGCCTGGCCGAGGTGCCCGAACGCGTCCGCGAGAACATCCGCCGCGGCGGCCGGGTGTGGCTCGCCGGACCCGACGCGCGCGGCCGCACCGCCGTGCTGACCCGCGGCGCGCCGTTCACGACGCTCGGCCGCGTCGTCATCCGCTGACGCCCACCGGGGTGCCCGCTAACGCCCCACCGGGATGCCGCTCTGCTCGGCCCAGGCCGCCACGTCCTCCTTCCGCAACGCCGTCGCCAGCAGGTCCGGGAACCGGTCCGGCGTGCAGGCGAACGCGGGCGCGCCCAGCTCCGACAGCTTCGCCGCCAACTCGTGGTCGTAGGACGGCGTGCCGCTGTCGGACAACGCCAGCAGCACCACCACCGTCACCCCGCTCTGCACCAGCTCCCGCACCCGCCGCTGCAACTCCCGCGCGACACCGCCCTCGTACAGGTCGCTGATCAGCACCATCACCGTGTCCGTCGGGCGGCGCACCAACGACTGCCCGTACGCGACCGCGCGGTTGATGTCCGTGCCGCCGCCCAACTGGGTGGAGAACAGCAGGTCCACCGGGTCCTTCAACTGCTCGGTGAGGTCGACCACCTCGGTGTCGAACACCACCAGCCGGGTGTCGACGGCCTTCAGCGAGGCCAGGGACGCGCCCAGCACGGCCGAGTGCACCACCGACTCCGCCATCGACCCGGACTGGTCGACCAGCAGGACCACGTCCCGCAGCGACGCCTGCCGGCTGCGGCGGCTGTTGCCGATCAGGTCCTGCACCACGACCGTGCCCTGGTCCGGCTGGTAGTGGCGCAGGTTCCGGCGGACCGTGCGGTTCCAGTCCACGTCGGACAGTCGCGGCCGGCTCGTGCGGCGGGACCGGTCGATCGCGCCGTGCACCGCGGCCAGGAGGCGGTCGGCGAGCCTGCGCTCGATGTCCTCCACCACCTTTCGCACCACGGCGCGGGCGGTGTCGCGGGTGCGCTGCGGGATGGCGCGGGAGAGCGAGACCAACGTCCCGACCAGGCCGACGTCCGGCTCCACGCTCGACAGCAGCTCCGGCTCCAGCAGCAGTTGCCGCAACCCGAGCCGCTCCACCGCGTCCTTCTGCATCACCTGCACGACCGAGCTGGGGAAGTAGGTGCGGACGTCGCCCAACCACCGGTGCAACACCGGCGACGACCCGCCCAACCCGGCGCCGCGCTTGCCGCCGGCGTCCACCGCGTCCCCACCGCCGCCGCCGTACAACCCGGTCAACGCCGAATCCCGCCGCTGGTCGTCCTCGCCGAGCGGCCCGAGATCCCCGGCCGCCCCACCCAGCAACAACCTCCAGCGCCGCTGCCGCTCAACCGCGCTATCGTGCGTCACGAGCACCTCCCGGCCGCCCAGGCCCTGTCTCGACCCTGTCTCACACAATCGGGTGATCATCGCCCGAAAATGTACGGAAACACTGTTACCGGTCCTCGGTTAAAACCATGAGGAGCCTTCGACCAACCACCGTCCCGCCAACCCCCGAACCACCCACCCGACCACCACTCCCACCGCACCGCCCCGCGACCACCCGACCCACCCCGCCGGCCGCGCCCCCACGCTTCGCCTCCCCGCCGCCCGCCACCGCCGCGCCCCGGCCACCACCCGGGCCCCCTGCGAGGGTGCGCGCGGCTCACGCGTCGGCCGCCAGCAGCTCGCGGACGTGCCCGACGAGACGCCCCGCGAAATCCTCGTCCCAGCCGCCCGCCGCGCCCCCGACGCCACCGCCACCGCCACCGCCCGCCGCCGTGCCCCGGACCCGGTCGCCGAGCATCCGGCGCTCGGCCGGGCTGAACTCGCTCACCGCACGCCGCAGCAACGGCAGCGCGGCCGCGAAGTCCGCGCCCGACAGGCCGGTCAACCAGTCGTCCACCACGCCGAACAGCCGCGCGTCCGCGGTGAGCAGCGCGGCCGACCCGCGCAGGAAACCCGCCACGAACGCGGTCGCGCCGGCCGTCAGCGACACCGCCCGGTGCAGCCGCGTCGCCACCTCGTCCGAGTCCAGCTCCCCCGTCTCCCACAGCAGGCGCGTCGCGCGCCCCGTGGGCAGGCCGTGCGCGTCCGGCATCGCGACCAGCGACTTCAACGCCCGCCGCCACGTGTCGCGGTGCTCGTCGTCGGCGGCCAGGCGGACCGCGTCGTCCGCGCCGTCGACCGCCCTCACCGCGCGTTCCGCGGTGTCCTCGTCCACCCCCCGACACGCCAGCGGCAGGCCCACCGCGCCCCGCGCGAGCAAACCGTGCAGCGCCACGCGCAGCAGCTCCGGGTCCGTGCCGCGCACCGAGCCGTAGCGGACGGTCTTCGCGAGGTCCGGGAGGGCCGCCAGCAGCTCCAGGGCGTCGGTCGCGGCCGCGGCGCAGCGGTCCAGCGCCCGGCGCGCCGCGGCGACCGCCTCGGGGATCTCGCACCCGACCGCCAGGCTCAGCACCTCGGCGGCGTCGACCACCCGGGTCGCGGCCGCGGCACGGGCGACCAGGACCGTGCGGGCGGCGGCCTCGACGGTCGTGCCGTGCCGCGCGGCGACGGCCAACGCGACCGCGAACTCGGGCTTCCACTGCAACTGCCAGGCTTCGGCGAACGTCCCCAGCGTGCGGGTCGTGTCCGGCCTGCCCCACGGCACGTCGAGAACCCCCAAGCGCCGCAACAACTTCGACCGTTCGCGTTCGTTGTCCTTGCGCAGGTCCAGGCGGATCGGCCGGACGTCCGCGCTCGCCGGCAGCCGCAACCGGCGCTGCAACCGGGCCAGGTCTGCGGCCAGCGGCGAGGTCGGGACGTCGTCGCCCACCTCGCCCAACCGCTCACCGACCACCAACCGCTCGTGCACCAACCGCAACGGCGTGGCGTCGCCGCCGCACAGCACCGCCAGCGACGCCTCCATCACCTCCGACAACCCGGGCGACGGGCGACCCCGCATCGCGGCCAACGCGTCCGCCAACCGCACCGCCTCCACCGCGCTCGCCGTCGACGCGGGCAGGTCCTCGTCCCGCAGCACCGCGCACGCCTTCGCGAACCAGCGCGGCACGGCGTCGCCCCGTTCGGCGGACTCCCACAGGTGCGCGTACCACCCCGGCGAATCCACCCCCGCGCCGTAACCCGACGACGCCGCCAACCGGCCGTGGCTCCACGGCACCCACGTCCCCGAGACCTTCTTGCGCGGCAAGCCCTTCAGCGCGGCGGCGTCCACGGACGCGGGCGGCAGCGTGCGCAGCGCGGGCACGTGCCACGCGCCCGCGACCACCGCGATCGGCCCCGCCACGTCCTTCAACGCCTGCCGCACGTTCTGCCGCATCGCCGCTTCCCGCCGCAACGTGCGGGCGTCCACCTGGTCGGCGAACTCCTCCCGCAACGCCCCCATCGCCTCCGCGACCGCCTCGGCCAGGTCCCGCGGATCGGTGTGGTGCTCGACCACGTCCTCCCACCAGCGCTCCGGGTCGTCGAACCCGGCCGCCTCGGCCAACGTCCCCAACGGGTCCAGCGCGGCCCTCGCGGTGTCGGACTCCGGCTCCTCACCCAGGGTCGCGGCGGCGGGCAGGTCGAAGAACCGCACGGGCACGCCGTTCGCGTGCGCCCACGTCAACGCCCGCCACTCCGGCGAGAACTCGGCGAACGGCCAGAACGCCGCCCGCGCCGGCTCCGCCTCGTCGTGCAGCAACAACGCCACCGGCGGCGTCAGGTGCGGCACGTGCGGCACCAGGGCGTCACCCTCCGGCGGTCCCTCGATCAGCACCACCTCCGGCCGCACGGCCGCCAGCGCCGCCGCGACCATCCGCGCCGAACCCGGACCGTGGTGCCGGATGCCGAGCAGCGCCACCCGCTCCGGCAACGGCTGTTCCCGCGCCATCAGCCCACCAGGTCCCGGCACGCCCGGTACAGGTCACGCCACTCGGCGCGCTCCTTCACCACCGCCTCCAGGTACTCCTGCCACGCGGCCGTGTCCGACACCCGGTCCTTCACCACCGCGCCGAGCAACCCGGACGCCAGCTCGTCGGCCGTGATCGTGCCGTCGCCGAAGTGCCCGGCCAACGCCATGCCGCTGGTCACCACGGAGATCGCCTCCGCCGTGGACAGGCTGCCACTCGGCTTCTTCACCTGCGTGCGGCCGTCCACAGTGGACCCGTTGCGCAGCTCGCGGAAGATCCGCACCACCCGGCGCACCTCCTCCAGCGCCGGCGGCTCGGCGGGCAGCTCCAGGGCCCGGCCGAGCTGCGCCGCCCGGGCCGACACGATCCGCACCTCGTCGTCCTCGGTCGCGGGCGGCGGCAGCACCACGGTGTTGAAGCGACGGGCCAGCGCCGACGACATCTGGTTCACGCCCCGGTCGCGGTCGTTCGCGGTGGCGATCACCGTGAACCCCGGCACCGCCTGGACCTGGATGCCCAGCTCCGGCACCGGCAACGACTTCTCCGACAGGATCGTGATGAACGAGTCCTGCACCTCGGCCGGCATCCGCGTCAGCTCCTCGACCCGGACCACCGCGCCCTCGCGCATCCCCGTCATCACCGGGCTCGGCACCAGCGCCGCCTCGGACGGCCCCTCCGCGATCAGCCGGGCGTAGTTCCAGCCGTAGCGGACCTGGTCCTCGCCCGTGCCCGCGGTGCCCTGCACGACCAGCGTCGAGTTGCCGCTGACCGCCGCCGCGATGTGCTCCGACAGCCACGACTTCGCCGTGCCCGGCACGCCGACCAGCAGCAACGCCCGATCGGTCACCAGGGTGCCGACCGCGACCTCGACCAGCCGCCGGTCGCCCACGTACTTCGGGGTGATCACGGTGCCGTCCGCGAGCGTGCCGCCGAGCACGTACGTGACCACTGCCTGCGGCGACATCCGCCACCGCGGCGGGCGAGGCCGGTCGTCCGCCGCGGACAGGGCGGCCAACTCGGCGGCGTACTGCTGTTCCGCGGCGGGCCGCAGCACGGGTTCGGTGGTCACTGGCTTTCCTCCCGGTGGTTGAACGCCTCGCGCAGCTGCATGCGCAGGCGCAGGACGTCGAGTTCGACGGTGTGCTCGGGCCAGCGCTCGGTGATGCGGGCCCAGTTCGCGCCGAGCACCTCGGCGTCGCCCCTGGCCAGCAGCACCGCGGGCGGCCGGCCGGCGCGCCACCTCGGGTCGCGCATCCCGGCGTAGCGGTCGAGCAGGTCCGCGGTGGCCCGCGCGCTCCACGGCGCGGGCAGCTGCGAACAGGCGTGGTCGAGCAGGTCGTAGTTCCACTGCCGCGACACCTCGACGACGGTGCGCGCGGCCAGCTCGGCGGGTAGGCCGCCGAGCCTCTCGAGCTGCTCCATGCCGGTCAGCGACCGGGTCGCCGCGACCGCCCACGGCCGGGCGTCCTCGGCGAGCCGCAGGTTCTGCGCCACCCCGCGCAGCAGCGCGCTCGCCCACGGGCCGCGGGCGAGTTCCGCGGCGGCCCCCGCGTCGTCGGTGTCCAGGCGGCTCGTCCAGTGCCGCGGCGGCACGCTCGCCGCCGCGCCGCGCAACCGCCCCGCGACGCCCGCCTCGGACCCGTCCTTCATCAGGTCACGGGCCTCGTCCGGCTCGGGCGCGAGTTCCGCCCACAGCTCGTCGGACTGCACGTCGAAGCCGTCGGCGGTCAGCCACAGGCCCCGGTGCAGGCGTTCGGCGGCACGTTCGGCCAGCGCGGACGCGGGCAGGGTGCGCAGCAGGCGCAGCGCCTCGTCGTGCACGCCGATCGCGCGGTCGTCCAACGCGCGTTCGAGCAGCGGCTCGTCGTCCGGGCCGAGGTTCGTTTCCAGGGCGCTGATCAGCACCTGGCGGTCGGTGGCGCGGCGTTGGACGTCGAACTGGGCGGCCAGGAAATCGCGCGTCCGCACCGGGTCCTGGGCGCGGGCGCGGCGCAGGGCGTCGAGGCGGGCCGTGCCGGGCAGGTCGAGCGCCTGGTCGAGGTCGATCTCCTCCGGCGTCGCGCCGGTCGCGGCCCAGGCCCAGCCCGGCCGCAGGCCCGCGAGCCACCGGCCGCGCGCCCCGAGGACGGCGGCGACGGCCGGGCGCAGGCCGGGGTGGGCGGTGCCCAGGCCCAGCAGGGCGGGCAGCTCGCGGTGGTCGGCGACGACGCGGGCGGCCTTGGCCATGCCGCACCACTCCGTCAGGAGCACCTGGTCGTCCAGGGCCAGGATCTGGACCAGCACGGACCGGGCGGCCGGGTCGGCGCGCACGTCGTCCGACGCCGGCGCGGCGGGCAGTGGCGCGGAGTCCACGGGTGGGGGGAGCGGCGCGCCGTGGGCGGCCACGCCGAGGGCGGCGAGGCGGTCCAGCAGGGCCGTCGGGGTGGTGCCCGCGCGGTGGGCGCCGACCAGGGCCGCTTGGACGGCCTCCTCCCATTCGGCTTGGAAGGTCATCGGCGGCCGCCCGGGGTGGGTGGTGCGGCGGTCGGGCCGGGTCGAGCGGGTCGGTGAGCGGAGGTGGTCAGGTCGGGGGCCGCGGTCAGGTCGGGGCAAGTGGTCAGGTCAGGGGAGGCCGCCAGGTGAGGGCAGGCCGCCGGGTCAGGGCAGGCCGCCGGGTCAGGGCAGGCCGCCGGGTCAGGGGAGGCGGTCGGGTCCGGTGGTGTGGTGGTGGTGGTCGGCGGGCGGGTTGGTTGGTGGGTCGCGGTTCCTCGTATGCAACCGAGGTGCGGTAACGGTGTTTCCGTACATTCTCGGGCGATGTTCACCCGATCGTGTGCCGGTGAACGGCGGTACTGCTTGATCATCCCACGACCTCCGGTGCTCCGCCGGGCATGGCCACCGCGCCCAGGCGCAGCTCGCGGCCGTCCCACAACCCCCACGCGTCGAACGCCTCGCCGCCCGTCACGGCCAGCGCCTGGTCCAGCGCCACGTCGCCCCGCACCGGCACCCCGTGCCCGCCCGCGTCGACCAACCACCGGACGTCCTCGGTCACCCGCACCGACGCGCACCCCAACGGGTGCAGCCGCTGCCACGGGTCGCCCTTCAGCGCCTCCTCCAACCCGGCCAGCGCCACCCGCCACGACTCCGGCGCGGGCACCGGCTCGGCCGGCCGCGCCACCACCGGCTCGCCCACCGCCACCCGGTGCGGCGGCACGCCGGGATAGGGGTGCAGCACCCCCTGCACCTGCACCCCGTGCGCCAACGGCGGCGCGGGGCGGGCGCCGCCGCCGGCGTGCCGCACCGCCACCACCCACCCGTGCGACCGCCCCCACACCCACTGCCGCACGGTCCGCACCAGGCCGTCGTCGGACTCCAGCTTCAGCAACGGCGCCCACTGGTCCGACCACCCCGGACCGCCGCGCACCTCCTCCTCGGTCACGGAGAAGCCCAACCGGCGGCGAACCACCGGATCAGGTGATGGCGACGACGACAGCCGCGCCAGCAGGTGCAGGCCGCCCAGCCGGTCGGCCGCGTCGTGCGCCCACCGCGCCCCGCCGGCCGCCACGATCGCGCGCACCTCGTCCACCGCCGACGCCAACCCCTTGGCCTGCGCGTCCACCATCCGGGCCTGGATCGCGTGCCACCACGCCGCGTCCCGCGCGGGCAGCCCGGCCAGCCCGCCGCCCGCCACGTCGGCCAGCCAGTCGGCCATCCCGGCCACCCCGGCCCGCACGGCGTTCTCCCTGGCCGCGGCGGTCTTCTCCTTGGCCCTGGCGCGCCGCTCGACCGCCTCCGGCGAGTCGTCCGACCGCGCGGGCGCGGCGGCGCGGGTGCGGCGGTCCAGCCACTCCCGCACCCACTCCGGCGGCTCGGCGACGGGCAGCGGCTCGCGCGCGTCCCGCAGCTGCAACGCCAACGCGTGCTTGCACGGGAACTTGCGCGACGGGCACGAGCACTTCGTCGCCCGGTCGCCCAGGTCGACGCACACCCGGTACGGGTCCTTGCCGCTGCCCGCGCACAGACCCCACAGGGCCGAGTCGCTGCGACCCGTCCCCTGCCAGCCGGAGGACCCCGCCAGCCGGGTGGCGCTGCTCGCCACCCGGCTGTCCGGGGCCTGCTCCAGCACCGCTTGTGCGTCCATGCCGGCAGACGTTAGGGCCACCCACCGACAAAGCGGCGATCACGCCAGGTCGGGACCCCTCCGCGCCCACGACCAGGCGTACTTCGGGTCCTCCGCGGCCAGCGCCGCCTCGCCCAGGTCCAGCGGCCGGAACGTGTCCACCATGACCGCCGTCTCGTCGAAGCGCTCCACGCCCAGCGACGCCTCCACCGCGCCCGGCTGCGGGCCGTGGGTGCAGCCGGAGGGGTGCAGCGACAGCGACCCGATGCCGATGCCCGAGCCCTTGCGCGCCTCGTAGTTGCCGCCGACGTAGAACATCAGCTCGTCCGAGTCGACGTTGGCGTGGTTGTAGGGCACCGGCACGGCCAGCGGGTGGTAGTCGACCTTGCGCGGCACGAACGAGCACACCACGAAGTTCGGCCCCTCGAACGTCTGGTGCACGGGCGGCGGCTGGTGGACGCGGCCCGTGATCGGTTCGAAGTCGCGGATGTTGAACACCCACGGGTACAGGCAGCCGTCCCAGCCGACCACGTCGAACGGGTGGTTCGCGTAGGTGAACCGGGTCAGCCCGGCGCGGTGCCGCACCAGCACGTCCACGTCCTCGCCGTCGACCAGCAGCGGCTCGACCGGGCCGCGGAGGTCGCGCTCGCAGTACGGCGAGTGCTCCAGGAACTGACCCTTGGCCGACAGGTACCGCTTCGGCGGTCCGATGTGCCCGGTGGCCTCCAGCACGAGGATGTTCATCGGCTCGGACGGCACCACGCGGTACGTGCACGAAGTCGGCAGGACCACGTAGTCGCCCCCGCCGACGGCCAGCGCGCCGTAGATCGTCTCCACGACGCCCTCGCCGGACTGCACGTACAGCAACTCGTCGCCCGCCGCGTTGCGGTACAGCGGGCTGGGCGCGGTGGCGGTCACGAACCCGATGACCACGTCGGCGTTGCCGAACAGGGTGCGCCTGCCGGTGACCGCGTCGACGTCGGGCGAGTCCCAGGTCAGCGCCGGTGTCCTGAAGTGCCGCGGCTTGAGCGGGAGGTTCGGCGTCAACGCGCCGCGCGCCTCCTCGACGGTGACCGCGTCGACGATCGCGGTCGGCAGGTGCCGGTGGTAGAGCAGCGCCGAATCGGCCGAAAAGCCCTCGACCCCCATCAGCTCTTCCGCGTACAGCCCGCCCTCCGGTGTGCGGAACTGCGTGTGGCGCTTACGGGGGATCTCACCCACCTGGCGGTAGTACGCCATGGCTCACTCCGAAGCGTTCGATAGTCGGACATCTTTGTTCATTGACCGGTACGCCACTAGCGTGTCAGCCGTGTCAAGCGCCTTCGAACTCCGTGCGCCCGGTCCACGCGGCACTCCGCCCCTGCTCGCGAGGCTTGTCGACGACGCCGCACTGTTCCCGCCGGGCAACGCCTCCATGCCCGACGCGGTCCGCGGCCACCTCGACGCACGTGCCGGGGAATGGGCCGGTGCGGTGGGTCTCTTCCTGTGCCCCGCGTCGCGACTGGCCGAGCTGATCACCGAGCTGATCAAGGTCAAGCCGGTGAAGCCGGTCGCCCTGTCGCTGGTCATCGACACGGGGCTGGGAGGTGTGCCCAAGGCCGTGTCGATCGTCGAGTCCCGCAGCGAGCTGCTGGCGCTGCGGATGGTCGAGATGCCCGCCCCGTCCGACGTGGACGAGGTGTGGCTCGAACGCGTCTCGGAGTTCGTGCCCGAGGACGTCATCCGCGTGGTCGAGCCGCGGCGCGGCGGCGCGGAGTGGCTGGACGGCGTGCGCCGCGTCATCGAGCACGGCAGCTGGCCCAAGCTGCGGTGCGGCGGCGTGAGCAAGGAGAACTTCCCCAGCGTCGACGAGGTCGCCGACTTCCTGTCCGTGGTCAGCGGCGGCGGCGTCGCGTTCAAGGCGACGGCCGGCCTGCACCACGCCGTGCGGCACACCGACAGCGAAACCGGGTTCACCCACCACGGGTTCCTCAACCTGCTCGTCGCAACCGCGCGTTCGCTCTCCGGCGGGGACGTGCGCGGGGCGCTGTCGAGCACGGACGCGGTCGCGCTCGGCGAGGAGGCGCGCGGGCTGTCCGACCAGGCGGCGCACGCCGTGCGGGGCGTGTTCGCGTCCTACGGGTCGTGCTCGCTGGCCGAGCCGATCGCCGACCTGGAGGAGCTGGGTCTGCTGTGAGCTGGATCGACGACCCCGCGTTCGGCCCGGACTCGCCGTTCGGACCGCAGACGCTGCCCTACGGCGTCGTGTCCGGCGGTGTCGCGGTGCGGGTGGGCGACCGGGCGCTGCTGCTGCGCGGGCTGTCCCTGGGACCCCGGTTGGAGCCGTTGGTGGCCACCGGCTCCCTGGACGCCCTGCTGGCGGCCGGGCGGCCGGTGTGGAGCGAGCTGCGGGCGCGGCTGGTCGAGCTGGTCTCGGCCACGTCCGCGCCGCGCGGCGCGGAGCTGGTCGGGCTGGACGGCGCGGTGCTGCCGTTCGCCGTGGCCGACTACGTGGACTTCTACTCGTCGCGGCACCACGCGGAGAACGTCGGCCGGATCTTCCGGCCCGACGGCGAGGCGCTGACGCCGAACTGGACCCACCTGCCCATCGGCTACCACGGCCGCGCCGGGACGGTCGTCGTCTCCGGCACGCCGATCGTGCGGCCGCACGGGCAGCGGCGGTCCTCGACCGGGCCGGTGTTCGGGCCGACGGGCCGGCTCGACATCGAGGCCGAGGTCGGGTTCGTGTGCGGCGGCCCGGTCGCGTCCCGGCTGACGCCGTCGCAGGCGGTCGACCACGTCTTCGGCGTGGCCCTGGTCAACGACTGGTCGGCCCGCGACATCCAGGCGTGGGAGTACCAGCCGCTCGGGCCGTTCCTGGGCAAGTCGTTCGCCACGTCGGTCTCGGCGTGGATCACGCCGCTGGAGGCGTTCGCGGTGGCCCGCGTGACGCCCCCGCCGCTGGGCAACGACGTGCTGCCCTACCTGGTCGAGGACCGGGCGTGGGGGCTGGACATCGACCTCCGGGTGGAGTGGAACGGCACCGTGGTGTCCCGGCCGCCGTTCCGCGAGATGTCGTGGACGTTCGCGCAACAACTCGCGCACCTGTCGGTGAACGGCGCTACCGTTCGGCCGGGCGACCTGATCGCGTCGGGCACCGTCTCCGGCCCGTCCCGCGACGAGCGCGGCTCCTTCCTGGAGCTGAGCTGGGGCGGGAAGGAGCCGGTGGTGCTGGACGACGGCGACGAGCGGACGTTCCTGGAGGACGGCGACACGGTGCGGATCACCGCGACGGCCCCGGGCGAGAGCGGTTCGGTCGTCGGGCTGGCCGAGGTGGTCGGCACGGTGGCGCCCGCCGACGAGAGGTAGAGCGTGGTCAGACCCGATCCCCGCGGCCGGCTGCCGGCGCCCGCGTCCAAGGAGAGCTCGCTGACCCTGGAGCGGGGCCTGGCCCTGCTCCAGGCGGTCGCCGACGCCGAGTCGGAGGCCCCGTCGATCAGCGAGCTGGCGGCGGCCATCGGCGCGTCGCGGGCCGCGGTGTACCGGCTGCTGGTGCCGTTGCAGGCGCGCGGGCTGGTGCGGCGCGAGGGGTCGAAGGTGCGGCTCGGCCTCGGCGTGCTGCGGCTCGCGTCCAACGTGCTGCCGCAGCTGCGGCTGGCCGCGCAGCCCGCGCTGCGGACGCTGGCCGAGGCGGTGGGCGCGACCGCGCACCTGACCGTGGCCGACGGGAGCGAGGCGCAGGCGGTGGCCGTGGTGGAGCCGTCGTGGACGGCGTACCACGTGGCGTACCGGGTCGGGTCCCGCCACCCCGTGCACCGGGGGGCGGCGGGCAAGGCCATCGGGCTGTCGCCGGAGGGGCGGCAGTGGGTGCACTCGACGGGCGAGTTGCAGCCCGGCGCGTTCGGGGTGGCGGCCCCGGTGCGGGGCGTGCCCGGGCTGCGGGCCAGCGTGGGCGTGGTGGCCCTGGAGAAGCTGGACGGCGACGTGGTGGGGCCGCAGGTGGTGCGGGCGGCCCAGGAGGTCGCCGACGCGTTGCGCTGACCGGTGTCCGGGTCGCGCGCGACGCCGCTCCACCGCCCTCCTCGACACCGGTGGTCCCGGTGTGACGTGGCGCACCGGGACCTTGGTCCCGGTCCACAGGGGACCGTCGTACCTGAGGATCACCCGCGACCCCGGCCTACGGTCGTCCCGTGGACGTCCTCGACCTGGCGCGGTGGCAGTTCGGCATCACCACCGTCTACCACTTCCTGATGGTGCCGCTGACCATCGGGCTCTCCCTGCTGGTCGCGACGATGCAGACCGCGTGGGTGCGCACGGGCAACCGCAAGTACCTCGCGATGACCAAGTTCTGGGGCAAGCTGCTGCTGATCAACTTCGCCATGGGCGTGGTGACCGGCATCGTGCAGGAGTTCCAGTTCGGCATGACGTGGAGCGCCTACTCGCGCTTCGTCGGCGACGTGTTCGGCGCGCCGCTCGCGATGGAGGGCCTGGTCGCGTTCTTCGTCGAGTCCACGTTCCTCGGCCTGTGGATCTTCGGTTGGGACCGGCTGCCCCGGAAGGTGCACCTGGCCTGCGTGTGGGCGTTCTCGCTGGCCACGATCGCGTCGGCGTACTTCATCCTGGCCGCGAACTCGTGGATGCAGCACCCGGTCGGCGTGCGGATGGTCGACGGGCGGCCCGAGCTGGAGTCGATCTGGGCCGTGCTCGGCAACAGCACCGTGCTGGCCGCGTTCCCGCACACGATCTTCGGCGCGTTCGCGGTGGCCGCGTCGTTCCTGGTCGGCATCGCGGCCTGGCACCTGTGGCGGCGCGGTGACGACGAGCCGGTGTGGCGCTCGTCGGTGAAGCTGGGCGCCTGGGTGGGCGTGGTGGCGTTCACCGGGCTGGCCATCAGCGGCGACCTGCAGGGCAAGCTGATGTTCGAGCAGCAGCCGATGAAGATGGCGGCGGCCGAGGCGTTGTGCCACACCGAGTCGCCCGCCGCGTTCTCGGTGTTCGCGGTCGGCGACGTGACGCGGCCCGACTGCGAGAACGTCAAGAGCATCACGGTGCCGGCGCTGCTGTCGTTCCTCGCGCACGGCGACTTCACCACCGAGGTGAAGGGCATCGAGGACCTGGTGCCGATGTACCAGGAGAAGTACGGCGCGAACTACCCGGTGGACCCGCGGCTCGGCGAGCTGTCGGGGCAGCCGATCGACTACGTGCCGAACCTGCCGGTCACGTACTGGGGCTTCCGGCTGATGATCGGGCTCGGCGCGCTCGCGGTCGGCTCGGGCCTGCTGGTCCTCTGGCTCACGCGCGGCGGGCGGGTGCCGCGCGGGCGGTGGTTCGCGTGGCTCGCGCTGGGCGGCATCGCCACGCCGTTCGCGGCCAACAGCTTCGGCTGGATCTTCACGGAAATGGGTCGGCAGCCGTTCGTCGTGGTGCCGAACCCGAGCGGGGTGGACGGGGTGTGGATGTTCACCGCGCGGGCCGTGTCGTCGTCGACACCGGGGGAGGTGTTGACGTCGCTGATCGCCTTGACGCTCGTCTACGGGGTGCTGGCGTGCGTCGAGGTGTTCCTGATCCGGCGGTACGTCCGCGCTGGTGTGGCGGGCGTGCTGCCGGCTCGGGACCCCGACGACGACACCGCCGGCAAGCGTGACGACGACGTCCTGTCGTTCGCCTACTGAGAGGGGGAGCCGTGGAGACGTTCTGGTTCTGCGTGATCGCCCTGCTGTGGCTGGGCTACCTGTTCCTGGAGGGCTTCGACTTCGGCGTGGGCATGCTGCTGCCCGTGCTGGGGCGCGACGAGCGCGAGCGGCGGGTGCTGATCAACACGATCGGGCCGGTGTGGGACGGCAACGAGGTGTGGCTGCTGGTGGCGGCCGGCGCGACGTTCGCCGCGTTCCCCGACTGGTACGCGTCGCTGTTCAGCTCGGTGTACCTGCCGCTGGTGCTGTTCCTGCTCGCGCTGATCGGCCGCGGGGTGGCGTTCGAGTACCGCGGCAAGGTGGACACGGCGCGGTGGCGGCGGCGGTGGGACGCGGTGATCGTCGCCGGGTCGTGGACGGCCGCCCTCGGCGTCGGGCTGCTGCTGTCGTCGACCGTGTTCGGCATGCCGCTGGACGCCGCCGGCGACCGCGTCGGCTCGCCGTTCGCCGCGGTCCGGCCGGAGACGCTGCTCGGCGCGGCGGCCGTGGCCGGGTACGCGCTGGTGCACGGCGCGGTGTTCCTGTCGCTGAAGACCGAGGGCGAGGTCCGGGAACGGGCCCGCGCGCTGGCGTTGAAGGTCGCGCCGTTCGCCCTGCTGCCGCTGCTGGTGCTGCTGCTGCTCGTGCAGCTGCGGTTCGGGTCGGCGTGGACGTGGGGCGCGTCGATCGCGGTGGCGCTGGCCGCGCTCGGCGCGTACGGGCGGCTCGTGCTGCGGCGCGAGGGCCAGGCGTTCGCGCTGATGGGCGTGGCGGTGGCGGCGGCGGTGGCGGCGCTGTTCGGGGCGCTGTACCCGAACGTCCTGCCGTCCACGCTGGACCCGGCGTGGTCGTTGACCGTGGCCGGCGCGGCGTCGAGCCCGTACACGCTGACCGTGATGACCTGGGTGGCCGCGTTCGGCACGCCCGCGGTGCTCGTCTACCAGGGGTGGACGTACTGGGTGTTCCGCAAGCGGATCGGCACCCGGCACATCCCCCCGGTGCACGTGCCGTGAACTTCCCCGGAGCCCCTTCCGCCACGAAGCCGGGGAGAGGCCCGCTCGGCGCGCTGCCCACGCTCTCGCGTTCGGCGCGCCGGGCGTTGGCCTGGTGCGCGGTGCTGGCGGCGCTGACGTCGGGCGCGCTGGTGTGGCAGGCGGTGGCGCTGGCGTCGGCGCTCGTCACCGGCGGGTCGCTGTGGGTGCTGGCGGCCGCGGTGGTGGTGCGGGCCGGCCTGGCGTGGGCGACCGAGTCGGTGGCGGCGCGGGCGGCGGCGGGCGCGAAGGAGGAGCTGCGCGCGGCGGTGCTGGACCGGGCGCTGCGGCTGGGGCCGTCGTGGATCGTCGAGCGCGGGCCCGCGTCGCTGGCGGTGCTCGCGACCAAGGGCCTGGACGCGCTGGACGCGTACTTCACCCGCTACCTGCCGGCGCTGGTGACGACGGCCGTGGTGCCGGTGGCGGTGGGCGGGTGGATCTTCTTCACGGACCCGACCTCGGCGGTGCTGATCGCGGTGACGCTGCCGCTGATCCCGGTGTTCGCGATCCTGATCGGCCGGTTCACCTCGGCCCGGGTGGCGGCGGCGACGTCGGCGCTGGAGCGGCTGTCGGGGCGGCTGGCCGAGCTGGTGCGGGCGCTGCCGGTGCTGACCGCGTTCGGGCGCGCGGCGGCGCAGGCGTCGGCCGTGCGGGAGGTCGGCGAGCGGTACCGGCGGGCCACGATGGGGACGCTGCGGGTGGCGTTCCTGTCGGCGCTGGTGCTGGAGATCGTGGCGTCGCTGTCGGTGGCGCTGATCGCGGTCGGCATCGGCCTGCGGCTCGTGTCGGGCGAGTTCGCGCTGGTCACCGGCCTGGTGGTGTTGATCCTCGCGCCGGAGTGCTACCTGCCGCTGCGGGCGGCGGGCGCGGCGCACCACGCGTCGGAGGACGGGGTGGAGGCCGTGCGGCGGGTCGCCGCGATCCCCGACGCCGCCCCGGCGCCGGACGCCGTCGAGCCGGTCGAGGGCGTGGAGGTCCGCGACCTGCGGGTCCGGCGGAGGGGGCGGTTCGCGCCGGACGGCGTGAGCTTCCGGGTGCGGCCCGGCGAGGTGCACCGGCTGGACGCGCCCAGCGGCGCGGGCAAGTCGACGGTCTTCGGGGTGCTGCTCGGGTTCGTGCCCGCGGACGGCGGGTCGGTCGCGCTCGACCGGTCGGCCGTCGCCTGGGTGCCGCAGCGGCCCGCGTTCGCCGGGCGGACCGTGGCCGACGAGCTGGAGCTGACCACGGGTCGGGTCGACCACGACGTGCTGGCGTCGGTCGCGGCGGAGCACCTGGTGGCGCGGCCGATCGCGGAGCTGTCGACCGGCGAGCGGCAGCGGGTCGCGGTGGCGCGGGCGCTGACCCGCGTCCGGGACGGCGCGACGGTGCTGCTGCTGGACGAGCCGACCGCGCACCTCGACCGGGCCACGGCCGCGAAGGTCATGGCCGCCGTGCGGCAGGCCGCCGCCGGTGGCGCGGCGGTCGTGCTGGCCACGCACCGGCTGGTCGGCCAGGCGGACGCCGAGGACGCCGCGCCGGCCCGGGACGCGGGCGTGGTCGCCGAACGGCCGACCACGCCGCGCACCCCGCGCCCGACCCGCCGGGTGCTGGCCGGGGCGCTGCTGGGCGTGGCGGCGTCGTTGAGCGGGGTGGCGTTGACCGCGCTGGCCGCGCACCTGATCGCGAAGGCCGCGACGCAGCCGCCGATCCTGACGCTGTCCGTGCTGGTCGTGGGGGTGCGGACGTTCGCGCTGGCCAAGGGCGTGCTGCGGTACCTGGAGCGGCTGGTGTCGCACGACGCCGCCTTCCGCCACGCCGAGTCGCTGCGGGTCCGGCTGTGGCGCGGCCTGCGCCCCGGCCAGGCGGAGCTGACCCGGCTCGTGGACGACGTGGACACCGTCCGCGACCTCGTGCCGCGCGTGCTCCAGCCGCCGCTGGTGGCGATGGGGGTGTCGGCCGCGGCGGTGACGCTGTTCGCCCTGATCCGGCCGGCGGCCGGGCTCGCGCTGGCGGTGGCGCTGGTCGTCGGCGGCACGATCGCGCCCGCGGTCGCGGTGCTCGCCGAACGGCGCGCCACGGCGGTGCTCGCCCGGGGGCGGCGGCAGGTGTCGGAGCAGGTGCTGACGCTGCTGACCGCCGCACCGGACCTGATCGCGTTCGGGGCCGACCGCGCGGTGCGGGCCGAGCTGGCCCGGCACGACGCGGCGCTGGCCCGGCTCGCCCGCCGGCAGGCGCTCGGCGCGGGCGCGGCGATCGCGGTCGTGCACCTGACGACCGGGCTGGCCGCGGCGGTCTGCATCGGGCTGGCGGGCGGCGTGGACCCGCTGCTGGTGCCGGTGCTCGGCCTGGTGCCGCTCGCGCTGGCCGAGGTCCTGGGCACGCTGCCCGCGGCCGCCCAGCACCGGGCCGCGTTGCGCGAGTCGTACGGCCGGATCGTCGACCAGGCGCGGGAACCGGTCCCGTCGGCCGCGGTGGAGACCTCGGTCGGCGGCGCGGTCGGCCTCGAAGGGGTGACGGTGCGGTGGCCGGGCCGGGCGGAGCCGGTGCTGGAGCGCGTGTCGCTCGACGTGCCGGCGGGTGCGAAGGTGGCCGTCGTGGGACCGTCGGGTTCGGGCAAGTCGAGCCTGTTCGCGCTGCTGCTCGGGTTCCTGGAGCCCGAACGCGGGCTGGTGTGGCGGCCCGACCGGGTCGCCTGGTGCCCCCAGGAGCCGATGCTGGTCACCACCACGGTCCGCGAGAACCTGCGCCTGGGCGACCCGCGGGCCGACGACGCACGGCTGCGCTGGGCCCTCGACGTCGCCGGCGTGCGGCTCGACCTCGACACCGTGATCGGTCCCACGCTGCTGTCGGGCGGCGAGGCGCAGCGGGTCGCCCTGGCCCGCGCGCTGCTGCACGACGCCGACCTCGTGCTGCTGGACGAGCCGACCGCCCACCTGGACGAGCCGACGGCGGCGGCGCTGCTGGAGCGGCTGGACGACGTGCTGCGGGACAAGACCGTCATCCACATCACCCACCGGCCGGGCGAAGCGGACCGCGCGGACGCGGTGCTGGAAGTCGCCGACGGGCGGGTGCGGACCAGGGCCTACCGTTGACCACCGTGGACCCCGCCCGCGTGCTCGCCGCGTCGACCGAGATCACCTCGGCCGCGCTGGCCGGCGACGACCCGGACGCCGTCCTGCCGCTCGTGGTGCGCAGCGCCGTCGAGCTGGCCGGGGCGGACCTCGGGCTCGCCATGGTCACCGCGGACGACGGCACGTTGACCGTCGAGGCGTCCTCGGGCGACGTCGACCCGGTGGGCGTGGTGCTGTCGAGCCGTTCGTCGGCGGCCCGCGCGGCGCGCACCGGCGTGCCGGTGGTCGCGGACGACTTCACCACCGACCCGCGCACCGCGCCGTTCGTGCCCAAGGCGCTGCGCGGCTACGGGCCGTTCGCCGTGGCCCCGTTCGGCACCCACGAGCGCCGGATCGGCGCGCTCGCGGTCTACCGGCGCAAGGGCGCGCAGCCGTTCAGCGCGGACACCGTCGAGGTGCTGGCCGCGTTCGCGGCGCAGGCCGGGCTGGCCGTCGTGCTGGCCGAGGGCTCGACCGCGCGCCAGCGCGTCGCGGTCTACCAG
This sequence comes from Actinosynnema sp. NPDC059335, assembly GCF_042752395.1. Classification (NCBI taxonomy): domain Bacteria; kingdom Bacillati; phylum Actinomycetota; class Actinomycetes; order Pseudonocardiales; family Pseudonocardiaceae; genus Actinosynnema; species Actinosynnema sp. NPDC059335. Next base: position 26,417 of record NZ_JBHYXZ010000094.1, read on the forward strand.
GAGCGGGAGCGCATCGCGCGCGACCTGCACGACGTGATCATCCAGCGGCTGTACGCGACGGGCGTGCAGCTCGACCTGCTCGACCGGCGGCTCAAGCTGGAGGGCCGGGAGGCGCGCCGGCTCGCCGAGGCCGTCGACCAGCTCGACCGAACCATGGCCGAGGTCCGCGCCACGGTCCGGGCGCTGCGCAGCGCCGACCCCGGCAAGCCCGCCGACGTGGACCTCAGGGGCTCGGTGCTGGCCGAGGCCCGCACGGCGGGGGAGCTGCTGGGCTTCGAGCCGGAGGTGCGCGTCGAGGGCGACGTGGCGGGCGTGCCGGCGGACCTGGCCGACCACGCCCGCGCCGCGCTGCGGGAGGCGCTGTCGAACGTGGTGCGGCACTCGGGGGCGCGGCACGTGACCATCGGGCTGCGCCGCACACCCGACCGGCTCGACCTGGAGGTCGCCGACGACGGCTGCGGCATCCCGCGCGGCGTGGCCAAGCGCGGGCTGCGGCACCTGGAGGAACGCGCCCTGGCCGCCGGCGGCGGCTGCGAGATCACCTCCTCGCCCCGCACCGGCACCACGATCACCTGGCACGTGCCGCTGGGCGCGTGACCACCCGGCGGGCTAGCGCGAACGGCGGGCCACCCAGGCGGCGGCCTGGGTGCGGCGTTCCATGCCCAGCTTCGACAGCACTGCGGTGACGTAGTTCTTCACCGTCTTCTCGGCCAGGAACAGCCGCTCGGCGATCTGCCGGTTCGTCAGGCCCTCCCCGATCAGGTCCAGCACCCGCCGCTCCTGCTCGGTCAACGCGTCCAGCACGTCCACCTCGGCGGGCCGCCGCAGGCGGTCCAGGACGCGGGCCGTCGTCTGCGGGTCCAGCAGCGACCGGCCGGCCGCCACCTCGCGCACCGCCGTCACCAGATCCTGCCCGCGCACCTGCTTCAGCAGGTACCCCGACGCGCCCGCCATGATCGCGCCGACCAGCGCCTCCTCGTCGTCGAACGCGGTCAGCACCAGGCACCTCGGGCCGCCCTCCAGGGCACGCAGCCGCCGGCACAGCTCGACGCCGCCCCCGTCGGGCAGCCGCACGTCCACCACGGCCACGTCGGGCCTGGTCGCGGCGGCCCGCACCAGGGCCTCGCCCACCCCGCCCGCCTCGGCGACCACGGAGATGTCGTCCTCGTCCTCCAGGAGTTCGCGCAGCCCCCTGCGCACCACCTCGTGGTCGTCTACGAGCAACACTCGCACCGGCACGAACCAACCATAGGTCGAATGCCGGTACCCACCGCGCTCGGACGCCAAGACAGTGCAGGAATGCTCGTACGCGCGATCGAGGAAGCCGACCGGATCGTCGTCGGCAGGCTGGTGCTGGAGCTGTGGGGCGCGCACACCGCGGTCGCCCACGGCCAGGTGTTCTTCCCCGCGAGCCTCCCCGGGTTCCTGGTGGAGCAGCAGGACCAGGTGGTCGGGCTGCTCACCTACGCCGCCGCCGACGGCCACCTGGAGATCGTCACCATGGACGCCCTGCGAAGAGGCCGGGGCGTCGGCACCTCGCTGGTCGACGCCGCCGTGCACCGCGCCCGCCAGCTCGGGTGCTCGCGGGTCCGGCTGACCACGACCAACGACAACCTCGACGCCCTGCGCTTCTGCCAGCGCCGCGGCTTCCGGCTCACCGCGCTGCGCCCCGACGCGGTGCGCGAGGCACGCCGCCTCAAACCGGAGATCCCCAGCGTCGGCGGGTACGGCATCCCCATGACCGACGAACTGGACCTGGAGCGTTGGGTCGCGCCGCGCTAGTTGTCCACAGGTCCCGGCCGGGCTGTCCACAACTTGTGCACAACTCACCGGCTGGGCAGCGGGCTGAACACCTCGTCCCACGCCGCCGCGACCTGGCGGGCGCACGTCTGCGGGGCGACCCCGCCGACGCCCGTGCCCAGGCCGGGCATGGCGATCGTGCGGACCACCTCGCGCAGCGGCCTGCCGTCGTCCAGCCGGCCGGCCGACCACAGCCGCAGCACGGCCCGCGCGGCCAGGTACGGGTGCACGGTGTCGCCGGGCAGCAGCTCACCGGGCAGCCGCATGGTCGGCGCGCTGATGAGCCACTCCGGCTGTGGCTCGCCGGTCGGCACGACCAGCGCCTCGCCCACCGGCAGCTCGCCGCCGTGCAACCCGAGCACGGCACTGCGCACGTGGCCCTCCACCAGCGGGAACGCGCGGGCGTACACCGCGTCGATGCCCCCGCGCATCCAGCCGGACGAGTTCGCGGGGCTCACCACGGCCTCGGCGACGATGTCGAGCACCGAGCCCCGGTGCACCTCGACGCCTGTCCTGCCCTCGGCCACCGCGAGCCAGGCACGGGCCAGCGGTTCGTCGACGGCGCACAACACCAGACGGGGAACTGCTACCGGAGCGTTGATCTCACCCTCCGTATCGGCGGCGGACACATCACCCAGCATTCCAGGAGAACCGGTTGGTGCGGAACGGGGGCGGGCACCCGCCAGGCGGGTGATCCTCGCCTCAACGCCCGTCACCCGACGTGGTCCTCGTATCGTTGCGGCCGTGCTCGCCTACTTCGGACCGCAGGGAACCTTCACCGAGCAGGCCGCACGCGGCTTCGCCTCTCCGCAGCAGGAGCTGGTCCCGTTCGACACCGTGCCCGCCGCGCTGGCCGCCACCCGGGAGGGCCGGACGCAGTCGGCGTGCGTGCCGGTGGAGAACTCGGTGGAGGGCGCGGTGCCGGCCACGATGGACGCGCTGACCGAGGGCGAACCCCTGGTCGCGGTCGCCGAGGCGGTGCTGCCGGTGCGGTTCAGCGTGCTGGTGCGGCCCGGCGGCGGTCCCGTGCGCACGGTCGCCAGCCACCCGCACGCGCTGGCGCAGGTCCGGCACTGGCTCGCCGAGCACCTGCCGGAGGCCGAGGTCGTCTCCACCACGTCGACCGCCGCCGCCGCGCGGGCCGTGCTGGACGGCGCGTTCGACGCCGCGGTGAGCGCCCCGGTGGCCGTGCGGCACTACCCGCTGGAGGTGCTGGCCACCGACGTGGCCGACGTGCGCGACGCCAAGACCCGGTTCCTGCTGGTCCGCCCGCCCGGCGCGCTGCCCGAACCCACCGGCCACGACCGCACGTCCGTCGTCTGCACGGCGGCCGACCGGATCGGCGCGCTGTCGGACCTGCTGGTCGAACTCGCGCTGCGCGGCATCAACCTGACCCGCATCGAGTCGCGGCCGACCAAGGGCAGGCTGGGGGAGTACCGCTTCTACATCGACCTCGACGGCCACGTGGCCGAGCCCAGGGTGGGCGACGCGCTGGCCGCGCTGCACCGGCACTGCCCGCAGACCCGGTTCCTCGGCTCGTACCCGAAGGCCGAGCCGGGCGGCGCGGTGGCGGGCAACGAGGAGTTCGTGGCGGCGGCCGAGTGGGTCGAGACCATCCGGAGGGGGCACGGCGCGTGAGGTTGATCCTGGTCAGACACGGCGAGACGGCGTCGAACGTGAAGATGGCGCTGGACTCGCTGCCACCCGGCCCGCCGCTGACCGAGGCGGGCGTGGCGCAGGCCGCCGCGCTGGCCGCATCGCTGGCCGCCGAACCCGTCGCCGCCGTCTACGCCAGCACGGCGGTTCGGGCGCAGCAGACCGCCGCGCCGGTGGCGGCGGCGCACGGCCTGGACGTCGAGGTCCTGGACGGGGTGCAGGAGATCTTCTGCGGCGACCTGGAGGGGCGGCACGACCGGGAGGCGTTCGAGGTCTTCATCGACGTGGTCAAGCGGTGGGCCGAGGGCGACCTGGACGTCCCGCTGCCCGGCGGCGAGAGCGGCCGCCAGGTGCTCGACCGCTACCTGGCGGCGGTGGACAAGGTCGCCGCCCGGCACCGCGACGACGACACGGTCGTGCTGGTCAGCCACGGCGCGTCGCTGCGCATGGCCGCGCTCGCGCTGGCCCGCAACGTGACCCCCGCGCTGGCCGAGGCGGGCCTGCTGCCCAACACCGGGCGGGTGGTGCTGGAACGCGCCGCCGACACCTGGCGCTGCACGTCGTGGACCGGCGTGGACGTGGTCGACGGCTGAACGGCCGGTGTTCGCCCTCAGCGGAGTCCGCCCGGAGTCCAGTCGGCGGTGATCACCCCGGCCGCGCCGGGCGCACAATGGGTGGCGTGGAGATGACGCGCCGTGAGTTCGAGGAACACGTTGCCGACGCCCTCGACCTCATCCCGCCGGAGCTGACGCAGGCCATGAGCAACGTCGTGGTGCTGGTGGAGGACGAACCCCCGCCCGGCAGCCCGAACCTCCTGGGCCTGTACCAGGGGGTCTCGCTGACCCGCCGCACCACCGACTACTCGGGCGGCCTCCCGGACCACATCTTCATCTACCGGGGACCGCTGCTGCGGTACTGCCACGACGTGGACGACCTGGTCGAGCAGATCGCCGTCACCGTGGTCCACGAGGTCGGCCACCACTTCGGCATCTCCGACGAGCGGTTGCACGAGCTGGGCTGGGGCTGAGCCCCTTACCGGGTCGTCGTGGCCGTGGTCGTCGTGGTCGTCGTCTCCTCCGGCTCCGACGGGTTCGTGCCCGACGACGGCGGCGGGGCGGAGCTGCTGTTCGTCCCCGAGTGCAGCGGCGCGCCGGTCGCCTCCTCCTGCTGCACGGCGGTCGTCTGCGGCGGGTTCGACGTGGTCAGCGGCGGCGCGTTCGGGTTGCGCACGCTGCCCTCCCACGCGGTCAGCACGTTCGCCGTTGGCTGCGCGCCCACCTTGCAGTTCGCGAGCCGCGACCCGGCCGCCCAGCTCTCCGGGGCCCGGGTGTCCCAGGTCACGATGAGGCCGCGGGCCTTGAGGTCCGCGCCGCCGGTGTACTCGGCGGTGATCCGGTTGCACTCGCCGACCATCAGCTGGTCCTGCTGCTCCGGCGGCGGGTACTCGCCCGGCGGCATCGCCACCACGCCGGTGATCTCGAACGTGTGGGGCTTCGCGCAGTCCACCGGGTCGGCCACGGACCCCGTCTCGGTGATGCCCAGGCACACGCCGGGGTCGTAGACGTCGGACTGGTCCTGCGTCCGGGCGGTCCCGTAGGCGGGCAGCAGCCCGCCCGCCGGCCCGGCGACCTGGAGCCCGCAGCGCAGCGTCCGCTCGCCCTCGGCCCACAGCCGCTCGCCCGGGTTGAGCGGGCCCACGGTGTACTTGCCGAACGGGTCGAACTTGCCGCCGAGGTAGTCCAGCGACATCTTCCCGCACCGCTCCTGGCTGATCTCCTGCCACCGCGCGTCGTCCGGGAACGGGGAACCGGGGCCGTGAGCAGCGGAGATGTCCGCCACACCGGTGACCTCGAAGAGGTGCTGGGCGGCGCAGTCGACCTTCTCCACGTCGGAGAGGTCCTTCTTCGTCCAGTTGAGGCAATCACCCGCCTGAGCTGCCATGACGGGGTTCACCACCGTGGACGTGACCGGGGTGCCGCCGCCCACCGGCCACGAGGTGAAGGTGCTCAGGGCGAGCAGGGCGAACGCGCCCGCGAACGCGCCGAGCATGACCATGTGGTCACCCCGACGAAACCAGCGCGTCGTCCCGGACATCTACTCCATGATGCCTGTGTAGCCCGAAGGGCCGATCGGGCGGGTTCTCGAGTGTTGCTTTTGGGACACTCGTCACCCGTTCGGCGGCAGACCTCTGTACCGTCCCCGCCGGGAGTGGCTGATGACTGAGAACGACAACACCGGTAACGCCGGCACGCCCGGTCAGGGCGGGCCGAACGAGCCGAACGGACCGGGCGCGCCGGGATCGCGCGACGGTGGCGCGACGCCGCCGCCGTACGTGCCGCCGACGGAGCAGGCGTCACCTCCGGCCGGCCGGGGCCAGATCCGCAACCAGGAGCCCGGCCGCACCAAGCCGCGCCCGCCGACGCTCGCCGAGCAGCGCGCCCGCGCCGCCGCGATCGAGCAGCAGCGCGAGCAGCAGCTCGCGGTCGAGGCCGAGGAGGCGCGCCGCCGGAAGCTGCGCAAGCGCCTGCTCGTCGGCGGTGGCGTGGCCGCCGGCGTGGTCGGCGTGGTCGCCATCTGGTACGCCGTGTCCAGCCCCGACGACGTCGAGGCGCAGTGCACGCGCGACGACGTGGTGGTCGAGGACCAGTACTGCGACGAGAACTACGCCCGCTCCCACGGCGGGTACGTCAGCGGCGGGTTCATCTACATCGGCGGCAGCTCCTACCGCTACCACTACGGCGGCCCGAGCACCCCGGTCGGCCAGAAGGTCAGTGGCGGCAGCTACACGATGCCCAAGGGCGCGAACATCAGCACCAAGTCCGGCACGGTCGTGCAGCGCGGCGGGTTCGGCGTGTCCGGCGGCAGCAAGAGCGGGGGCAGCTGAGTGCGTCGTGAGACCTCCGCGCCCCGGCCCCACTGGCAGCGCACCGTCTCCGAGCAGGGGCTCGTGTTCGGCGCGCCGGCGACGGCCGCGGACGGCAGCCCGCGCCCGTACTGGGACGAGTCGGCGCACTACGTCTTCGACATGAGCGACGTGCTGTCGCTGGAGGCGGACGTCGAGCTGCTGCACAACATGTGCCTGGAGGCCGTGGACAACGTGGTGCTCACCGAGCGCTACCGCGACTTCGGCATCAACGAGTGGCTGTGGCCCGCGATCGCCGAGTCGTGGAAGCGCCGCGACCCGCACGTGTACGGGCGGTTCGACCTGCGCTACGACGGGCGCGGCCCGGCCAAGCTGCTGGAGTACAACGCCGACACGCCCACCTCGCTGCTGGAGGCGTCGGTCGTCCAGTGGAACTGGAAGACCGACGTCTTCCCCGACGACGACCAGTGGAACTCCATCCACGAGAAGCTGGTCGAGCGCTGGACCGAGATCGGCGGCCGGCTGCCGTCCAACGAGCTGCACTTCACCTGGTCCGGCGCGGACCCCTCCGGCGAGGACCACGTCACCGTGGCCTACCTGCAGGAGACCGCCGCCGAGGCGGGCATGGACACGGTCGGGCTGGCCATCGAGGAGATCGGCTGGGACCCGCTGCTGCGCCGGTTCGTGGACCTCGAAGAGGCCCCGATGGGCACGGTCGTGAAGCTCTACCCGTGGGAGTGGGTGGTCGACGAGCAGTTCGGCCGCTACGCCGTGGAGAGCCTGCCCGGCACGCTGTGGGTCGAGCCGCTGTGGAAGATGCTGCTGTCCAACAAGGCGCTGCTCGCCGTGCTGTGGGAGATGTACCCCGGCCACCCGAACCTGCTGCCCGCGTTCCTGGACGACCCCGGCCTGCTCACCGAGTACGTGCGCAAGCCGCGGCTGGGCCGCGAGGGCCAGAACATCCAGATCGTCGCCCCCGGCTACGAGACCCAGACCGGCGGGGTCTACGGCAAGGAGGGGTTCGTCTACCAGCTGTTCGACCCGCTGCCCGAGTTCGACGGCTACCGGCCGGCGCTCGGCGCGTGGGTCGTCGGCGACGCCTCGGCGGGCCTGGGCATCCGGGAGACCGTCGGCCTGGTCACCGACGACGGCGCGGCGTTCGTGCCGCACAGGATCGTCGAATGACCCACCCGTAACCCGTTCGGGCGCCGCGCGTCGACACCGCCCGACCCGTCCCGTCACCGGATCCTTCACCGGCGGCACCACCGATCAACCCCGCACACCACGGAGGGCCAGTGATTCCCCCACTCGCGTTGGACCCCGGCTTCGGCAGCGCCATCGGCCAAGGCATCGGCGCGATCGCCCTGTACGCGATCGTCGGCCTGGTGCTGATGGTCTTCGGCTTCTACGCCATCGACTGGACCACGCCCGGCAAGCTGAGCGCCCTGGTGCGCGGCGGCGCGCCGAACGCGGTCATCGTCACCTCGGCCGGCCTGGTGAGCATGGCGCTGATCGTCGTGGTCGCGATCTGGTCCTCCGGCGGCAAGCTGGCCGAGGGCCTGCTGTCCGCGCTGATCTTCGGGTTCGTCGGGATCATCGTGCAGGTGCTCGCGGTCCGGCTGCTGGAGTGGGTGACCCGGCTCGACATCGGCTCCCTGATCGAGTCCGACCGGTTCGCGCCGGCCAGCGTCGTCGTGGCCGCCGCGCACGTCGCGCTCGGCCTCGTGGTCGCCGTCGCCATCTCGTAGCACCCGACCACCGCCGCGGGGCGGGGGGCGGGCCCCCCGGCCCGCCGCCCCCCCCGCCCGCACCCCCCCCCCCCCCCCCCCCCCCCCCCCCGCCCCCCCCCCCCCGGCCCCCCCAGCAAGC
>NZ_JBHYXZ010000095.1:0-34163 GCF_042752395.1 Actinosynnema sp. NPDC059335
GCCGCCGGCGTCACGACACCCGCCCAAGCCCGGTGGTGGCGGGAAGTGGGTGCGGACACCGCGTCCGGTCCCCTGTTCGCTCCCGCCGGTCCACCGGACGTGATCACCCGATAGCGCAAGTCAAGGCAGGCGCTGTCGGGGAGCCGCTCGCCAGGTAGCCGAACGTGGTGCTCGTCCCCGGCTTGATCGCCGCGTTCCAGGGGAGGTTCGCGGCGGTCGTGGTGGCGTCGTCGGAGGTGACGGTCGCGCCCCAGGCGTGCTGGACCGTCGTGCCGGACGTCGGCCAGGTCACCCGCCACCCGGCGGAGGGCGAGTTCTCCGGGTGCCGCACGGTGATCTCGACGTGGTGCGCGATCCCCCACTGCGCGACCACGCGCATGGTCGCCGTGCACCGGCCCTGCGTCGACTTGAAGTCGGGCAGCTCGTCGAGGGTGATCACCGCGTCGTGGTGGTAGACCCGCTGCACGAAGTCGCGCGGGTTGACCACGCCGTCCTGGATGAACGAGCCGGACCAGGTGACGAACCAGGACCAGCGGGCCCCGTAGGCGCGCACCAGGTCGGGGTCCGGGATGGAGCCGACCTCGCCCAGCGCCACCAGCCTGCGGTCGCCGCCCAGCTCGACCAGCCGCTCGTACGGGCCGATCACCGGGCCGTGGTCGCCCTGCGGCGGGTAGGAGTCGATGCTGACCACGTCGACCACGTCGTCGCCGGGGTACCACTCCGGCGCGACCGAGTTCCACACCCAGATCAGGTTGTGCAGGCCGTGGTGGTTCACCAGCCGGTCGTGCAGCAGCCGGTAGAGCTGCTTGGCCGGACCGGGCCCCTTCGCGCCCCACCAGAACCAGCCGCCCTCGGCCTCGTGCAGCGGACGCCACAGCACCGGCACCTTCGCGTCGGCCAGCCGCTTGAGCTGCACCGCGATCGCGTCCATGTCCCGGATCAGCAACGTGTGGTCGGCCGAGGTCGGGTCGGCCAGCGCGGCGGCGAGGTCGAACGTGGTCGCGTCGGTGTAGAAGCCGCGCCACCACTCCTTGCCCGGCTGGTCGATCAACCCGGACGGGGCGTTCCAGTGCCACGCCATCGTGACGATGCCGCCGCGCCGGTCGTAGGCGAGGGCGTGGTCCACGTCCCGGCCGACGGTGCCGCGCTCGACCCGGCTCGGCGAGTAGTCCATCAGGTCGTAGCCGCCGATGGCCGGGGCCTTGCCGGTGTTCTGCTCGACCCAGTCGATGCTCGCCTGGTCCTGCTGACCGGAGAGGATCGTCTCGCCGTAGTCGGCGGCCAGGTAGCGCATCAGGCCCTTGGCCTCGCGGGTCGCGGCCGGGTCGGTGAGCGCGCCGGTGACCTGGTGCGGGCCGCGCGGGGCGCTGGGCGTCACCTTGATCGCGTCGATCAGGTACCAGCCCCAGTTGTTGGTGATGGTGACCGTGTTGTCGCCCTCGCGCAGCAGCACCTTGCCGGCGGCGATCGACGTGAACGTGGGGTGCTCGGGGAACGACACGTCGCCCAGGCCGCTGCCGTTGAGCGACAGCGACGCGGTCTTCGGGCCGTACGGGGTGGCGTAGGAGACGGTGAGGTCGTGCAGGCCGCCGGGGCTGTCCGGGATCGTGACGGTCACGCTGTCGGTGCCGGTGTCGAAGCCCGCCACGTAGCCGCGGCCGGAGAAGCCCGCCACGCTCGACTCGACCACGGTGCCGTTCAGCTCGCCGTCCTCGGCCTCGATCCACCCGTCCGGCGCCGCGGCGGCCGCGGGCGGCGCGAGCGCCAGGGCGATCAGCGAGACGAGCAGCAACAACCTCACGGTGTCCGGTCCCTTCACCGTCGTTGGCAGGGGGCCAACCTCGTCCCACTCTTCTGGGAGCGCTCCCAGGAAGCATAGGGGGCCGGACACGCACAACAAAGGGGTTGTTCGGCGGGTTCAGACCCGACGGGGTTCCGTGCTCGTGAGGCCGCACAGCTCGTCGGCGACGGCCCACAGCTCCTCCTCGCGCCGCTCGTCGTAGGACTCGGGCGACGACGGGATCACCTCGCCCCGGCTGATGTAGGCGCCGCTCTCGCCGGGACGGGGTCCCGCCAGGGTCTCCGCCAGCAGCCGCCCGGCCCGGGCGGGGCTCGTGGCGACCGGCAGGGCGAGCAGCGCCGTGGCGACCGCGCGGAACGCGGCCCGGCCGACCGGGCCGGCGTCGCGCGCCAGTCCCGTGCCGGGCACCAGGCCGGGGTTGTAGGAGTAGACGTCGATGCCGTCGGGGAGCCTGCGCCGCAGCGCGTGCACGAGGTAGACCACGCCGAGCTTGCTGGTGGCGTACGCACGCCTGCCCGCGACGCCGGTGTCCTCCTCCCCCGGCCGGGCCAGCTCGCGCGGGTCGGTCCAGCGGGGCGGCGGGATCAGGCCCATGCTGTTGTGCGCGCGGTCGTGCACGTCGCTGCCGACCACGATGATCCGGGCCGGGTTGGCGAAGCGCGGCCGGAGCAGGTTCAGCAGCAGGTGGTAGGCCAGCACGTTGACGCCGAAGGTCATCTCGAAGCCGTCGGCGGTGGTCTTGCGCGTGGTGGCCATCTGCAGGCCCGCGTTGCCGAGGAACCCGTCCAGCGGTCCCTCCACCTCGGCCGCCGCCCGGCGGATGTCGGCGAACGACGCCAGGTCGCACACCACCTCGGAGACGTTGCGGTTGCCGGTGCGCTCGGCCAGTTCGGCGGCGAGCCCCGGCCTGCGGTTGAGCACGAGCAGGTGGCGGTCGGGGTGGCGCCGCAGCAGGTGCTCGGCGGCCACGCGGCCGAGGCCGCGGCTCGCGCCGGTCATCAACGTCGTGCCCATGGCTCAACTCCCGGTACTGGATCCTAAGTGGTACTCAGTACCATAGTGGACGAGGTACCAGGCCGCTATGCTGTGCCGCATGTCGGAACGGGCGCCGCTGCGCGAGCGCAAGCAACAACGCGCGCGGGAGCAGATCGTGGAAGCGGCGTTCGCGTTGTTCGCCGAGCGCGGCTTCGCCGCCGTCACGGTGGCCGACATCGCCGAACGGGCCGAGGTCGGCCGCACCACGTTCTTCCGCTACTTCGGCGACAAGCAGGAGGTCGCCTTCTCGGACGAGCAGGCGATCGTCGAGTCGCTGACCGAGCGGCACCGGGCGTTGCCGCCGGTGCACGACCTGGCGGGCGCGCTGACGCAGATCCGCGCCGTCGTGCTGGACCTGTGCCGCGAGGTGACCGCGGACGAGGAGCACTTCCGGGCGCACATGGCGCTGCTGGCGGAGAACGCCGAACTGCGCGACCGCGCGGCCCGCAAGTTCGCCCGCCTCGCCGAGGTCTTCCGCGACACGCTGCTCGACCGCGGCACGCCGCCGGTCGTGGCCGCGCTCGCGCCGCGGCTCGGGGTCGCCTGCTACCAGGCGGGCCAGGACCTGGCCGCCGGCGACCCCGCCGCGCTGCCCGGCGCGGTCGACTCGGCGTTCGCACACCTGATCGAGAACATCCGGCCCGACATCGCCTGAACGCCGGTGCGGTGTCGGTCCGGTGGGCTAGGTTTCACCCTGCCATGCGACAAATCGGACGGGACCACGCGGCCGGGGTGCTGCGCGCGGAGGTGGACCGCGCGGCGGCCAGCCACGGCGGCCTCGTGCTGGTCGCCGGCGAGGCCGGGATCGGCAAGACCACCCTGGTGACCGGGGCGGCCGAGCAGGCGCGGCGACAGGGCGCGCTGGTGCTCGGCGGCTCCTGCTGGGACTCCGACAGCGCGCCCGGCTACTGGCCGTGGGTGCAGGTCGTCCGGGCGTTGCGCCGGGCGGCCACCGCGCAGGAGTGGCAGCAGGTCGACCCCGGCCCGCTGGCGGTGCTGCTCGGCGAGGAGCCGTCGGAGCACACGCCCGAGAGCTTCCCGCTCTACGACGCGGTGACCACGGCGCTGGTGGCCGTGTCGCACCACCGGCCGGTGGTGGTCGTGCTGGAGGACCTGCACTGGGCCGACCCGGCGTCGGTGAAGCTGCTGGAGTTCGCCGCGCAGCACACCTGGTTCGAACGGGTGCTGCTGATCGGCACCTACCGCGACACCGAGGTCGACGCCGAGGGCCACCCGCTGCGCCCGCTGATGACGCCGCTGCTCAGCCGGGCCGCCACGGTCGCGCTGACCGGGCTCGCGCCGGCCGAGGTCGGCGAGCTGATGGCCCGCACGGCGGGCCGCGTGCCGGACCCGGGACTGGTCGCCGAGGTGCACCTGCGCACCGGCGGCAACCCGTTCTTCGTGGAGCAGACCGCCCGGCTGTGGCACGGCGGCGGGCCCGTCACCGCGGTCGCGCCGGGCGTGCGGGACGCGGTGCGGCGGCGGCTGTCGCTGCTGCCCGGCCCGGTGGGCGACCTGCTGACCACGGCCGCCGTGCTGGGGCACGAGTTCCACCGCCGGGTGCTGGCCGCGACCGCGTCGCTGCCCGTGCCCGCGGTGGACCGGCTGCTCGACCAGGCCGTGCAGGCCCGGCTCGTGGTGGGGTTGGGCGGCGGCCGGTTCTCGTTCGCGCACGACCTGGTGCGCGAGGCGCTCTACGCGTCGCTGCCGGACGTGGACGCCCGGCACGCGGCCGTCGTGCGCGCGGTGGAGGGCGACCTGGCCGACCAGGTGCTCCCGGCGGACCTGGCCCGGCACGCGCGCCTGGCGGGCGCCGAGCTGCCCGCCGACCGCGCCGTGGACCTGATCGTGGCGGCGGCGCGGGACGCGAGCCGCCGGATGGCGGTCGAGGAGGCCGCCGGGCACTACCGGCGGGCGCTGGAACGCGCCGAGGGCGCCCCGCGGCGGATCGCGGTCGCGCTGGAGCTGGGCACCGAGCTGTACCACTGCGCCGAGCCCGTCGAGGCGCGGCGGGTGCTGGACCGCGCCGCGGCGGAGGCGGGGCGGCTGGCCGACCCGGCGCCGTTCGCCCGGGTCGCGTTGGCGATCTACCGGTTCTCCGACGACGAGAAGGCGGCCGCCGCCGTGGTGCGGGAGGCGTACGCCCGGCTCGTCGGCCCGCCGCCCGACGTGCCGCCGGAGGCGTTGGCGCGGGAGATGAGCCTGCGCGCCATCGAGGCGGCGCGGGGCGGCGAGGACGACGACGCGCTCGCCTCCGGGCTGTGGACCGTGCACGACACCACGCCGGGCATCGGCCAGGCCGAGCAGCGGCTCGCGCTGGTGGACGAGCTGATCGCGGTGTCGCGGCGCAGCGGCGACCACACGGCCGAGCACTTCGCCACGTCGTTCCGCTGGGTGGCGCTGGTGGAGCTGGGCGACCCGCGCTACCTCGACCAGCTGCACGCGTTCGTCGCGCTGTCCGAGCGGCTGGGCATGTCGCGGTTCAACTTCTCCGCGGCCATCGACCAGAGCATCATCGCCACCGCGCAGGGCCGGTTCGACGAGGCGGAGGCGTTGCTGGCCAAGGCGACCGAGATGGGCGCGGCCCACCACACCGGGTTCCGGATGATGTACCTGCACCTGCGGTGGGCGTTGCTGCTGGCCCGGGGCGACTTCGCCGCGCTGGACGCGCTCGCGCCCGAGGTGGCCGCGAGCACGCACCCGTGGCCGGGTCTCCTGGCGGGCCTCGCGGCGCTCGAACGCGGTGACGTGGCCGCGGCCGGGGCGCACCTCGCGCATCCCGGCCTGGACGACCGCACGCGATGGTCGTTCGAGCCGCTGTGGCTGCGGTTCCGGGCCCGGTACGCGCTCGCCGCGGGCGACCGGGACCTGGCCGCGCGGGTGCGGGAGGAGTTGGCGCCGCACCGGGGCAAGTGGCTGGTCTCGCTGTACGGGTGCGACATCTCCGGGCCGGTCGACCTGTGGCTCGGGGTGGTGGACCTGGCGCTGGGCCGGTGCGACGCGGCGGTGGAGGAGCTGACGGCGGCGCAGCGGTCGGCCGAGCGGATGCGGGCCCGGCCGTGGGCGGTGCGGGCGCGCCGGCACCTCGCGGAGGCGTTGCGGGCGCAGGGCGCGCCGGCGGCGGACCTGGACGCGGCGGTGGCGCGGGAGGCGGCCGCGCTGGGCCTGCCGCCGGCGGCCGACGAGCGGGCGGCCCGCGCCGAGTTCCGCCGGGACGGTGATGTGTGGGCGTTGTCGTGGGACGGGGTCACGGTCCGGGTGCCGGACTCGAAGGGGCTGCGCGACCTGCACGTGCTGCTGGGCAGCCCCGGCGAGCCGGTGCCGGCGGTGTCGTTGCTCGCGCCGGAGGCGGCCGCGTCGGCGCGGCTGGGCGGCGACCCGGTGCTGGACGACGAGGCCAAGGCCCGCTACCGGCGGCGGCTGGCGCAGCTGGACGACGAGATCGACCGGGCCTTCGACGACGACCGGGCCGCGGCGCTGGACCGCGAGCGCGCGGCCCTGCTGGACGAGCTGCGTGCCGCCGCGGGGCTGGCCGGGCGCACCCGGAAGCTCGGCGACGAGGCCGAGCGCGCCCGCAAGGCCGTGACCGCCCGCATCCGCGACGCGCTGCGGAAGCTGGACGCACGCCACCCCGGTCTGGCCGCCCACCTGCGGGAGACCGTGTCGACCGGGGCGACGTGCGTCTACTCGGGCCGCGAGCCGTTCCGGCTCTGACTCACTTGCGGTTGTAGAGGCGCATCGTCCAGACGCCGAACACGACGGTGAACACCACGCCGTAGCCGAGCGTCCACATCATCGCGTTGCCGTCGAAGCCGCCCGCCATCAGCGCGCGCACCGCGGCGACGAGCTTGCTGATCGGGTTGACGTTGACGAACGCCTGCAGCCAGCCCGGCATCGTGCCGGGGTCGACGTAGACGTTGGACAGGAACGTCAGCGGGAACAGGAACAGCATGCTCACGCCCATCACGGACTTCTCGCTGCGCAGGAGCAGGCCGAACATCGTCCACACCCACGAGAACGCGAACGAGAACGCGACCAGCACCGCCACGCCGAGCACGACGCCGACGAACCCGCCGCCGGGCCGGAAGCCGAGGACCAGGCCGACGACCATGATCACGGTGGAGGCCAGCACGTACCGCAGCAGGTCGCCCAGGATGTAGCCGACCATGGGCGCGGGCCGCCAGACGGGCAGCGTGCGGAACCGGTCGAAGACGCCCTTCTGGATGTCGGTGTTCACCGCGACCCCGGTGTACATGGTGATCATCACGACGCTGGTGACCGTGATGCCCGGCAGGAGGAACTGCAGGTACTCCCCCGGCGACCCGGCCAGCGCGCCGCCGAACAGGTAGGTGAACATCAGGATCATCATGATCGGGAACGCGGTGACGTCGAACAGCTGCTCCGGCACGTGCTTGATCTTGAGCACGGCCCGCCAGCCGAACGTGAGCGACGCCGACAGCGCGCTCGGCCGGCCCGGCGGGTCGGTGTTCAGCAGCACCGCCGCCAAGTCCTCCGCCTTGGGTGCGGGCAGGAGTTCGGGTTCCTTGGTGACGGTCACGCCGCCGCCTCCTTCTTCTTGTCGGTGAGGGCCAGGAACACCTCGTCCAGGCTGGGCTGGCCGAGGGAGAACGTGTCGACGGTGATGCCCTCGCGGGCGAGCTGGGCCAGCGCCTCCGCGGCCTGCTCGGTGGCCCGGCCGGTCAGCCGCGCGGTCAGCGCCACCGGGTCGTGGTCGAGCTGCACGTCGGCCTCCAGGGTGCGGACGAGCACCTGCTGCGCCTGCGCCCGCTGCTCGGCGTCGCGCAGCCGCAGGTGCACCGCGCCGACGCCGACCGACGCCTTCAGCTCGCCCTTGGTGCCCTCGGCGATGACCCGGCCGTGGTCGATCACCGCGATGCGCGACGCGAGCTGGTCGGCCTCGTCCAGGTACTGGGTGGTCAGCAGCACGGTGGTGCCGTGCGCGACGACCGCGCGGACGATGTCCCACACCTGGTTGCGGCTGCGGGGGTCCAGGCCGGTGGTCGGCTCGTCCAGGAACAGCAGCTTGGGGGTGTTGAGGATGCTGGCCGCGATGTCGAGCCGGCGGCGCATGCCGCCCGAGTAGTGCTTGACCTGCTTGCCCGCCGCCTCGGTGAGCCCGAACGCGTCCAGCAGCTGCGCGGCGCGCGCCTTCGCCCGGGACCGGCTGTGGCCCAGCAGCCGGCCGAGCAGGAGCAGGTTCTCGGTGCCGGTCAGGTCCTCGTCCACGGAGGCGTACTGGCCGGTCAGGCTGACGAGCCGGCGCACCGCGTCGGGGTCGGCGCGCACGTCGTGGCCGAACACGCGGGCCTGTCCGTCGTCCGGTCGCAGCAGGGTGGCCAGCATGCGGACCGTCGTGGTCTTGCCCGCGCCGTTCGGGCCGAGCAGGCCGTACACCGTCCCGGCGGGCACGGTCAGGTCCACGCCGTCCACCGCGCGGGTGTCGCCGAAGACCTTGACCAGGCCCGACGTTTCGATGGCGTTCATGTTCTTCCTTTCCTAGGAGACGTAGGGGCGTCGGGTGCGGGCTTGTTTGAGGGCCGACGCCCACCAGGTGAGCTGGTCGAACATCGCCTCCGCGGCGCGGCGGCGGCGTTCGGTGTCGAGCGGCTCGTCGGCGAGCAGGTTCACGCCGACGGCCGTGCGCACTGTCATGACGTGCAACTCGGTGAAAACTGTTCGGAGCTGTTCCACCGCGTGGAACCCCTCGGAGCGGTAGCCGTAGGAGACGAACCCGGCGGGCTTGGCGTGCCACTCGTCGTAGGCGTAGTCGATGGCCTGCTTGAGGGAGGCGGGGAAGCTGCGGTTGTACTCGGGCGTGACGACGACGAACCCGTCCGCGTCCGCCACCTGCCCGGTGAACCGCCGGACCTCCGCCGTGGGCCGGGCCGGGTAGCACGGCGGGAAGTCGTAGTCGGCGAGGTCGAGCACGACGGGCTCGACGTCGGCGCGCTCCGCCGCCACCCCGGCGACCCACCGGCCGATGCCGTCGCCGACGCGACCCTCGCGGGTGCTGCCGATGATCACTGCGATGCGTGACGCCTCCACGTGCCGCCTCCTCTCACCCAGGAGGCGCGAGACGACCCGCCAGACCGGATCTAGCACCCGCGTGTCCTACCCCCAGAACGCGCGTGTCCTACGTTCAGAACGCGTGAGTCCTACGTTCGGGACCCCCGAGTTCAACGCTCGGAACGACGAACTCCACGCCCCCGCACGGCACGGCGTGTGGGAACGTGGAGTCCGGGCGGGCGGTGCTAGATGCGGCAGGTGTCCAGGGAGCTGACCAGGATCGCGCGCGCGCCCACGCGCCACAGCTCGTCCATGATGAACGGCGCGTCGTCGCGCGGCACGAGGGAGCGCACGGCCACCCAGCCCTCGCGGGCCAGCGGCGAGACGGTGGGCGACTCGATGCCGGGCACGAGCTTGAACGCCTCCTCCTGCGCCTCCACCGGGCAGTCGAAGTCGAGGATCACGTACCGGCGGGCGATCAGCACGCCCTGGAGCCGGCGGTGCAGGATCTCGACCGAGCGCACCGCGTCGGGGGTCTCGGCGACCGTGTCGCCCTGGATCAGCACGGCCTCGGACTTGAGGATCGGCGAGCCGAACGTCTCCAGCCCGGAGGTCTTCAGCGTGATGCCGGTTTCCACGACGTCGGCGATCGCGTCGGCCACGCCCAGCTCCACGGCGGTCTCCACCGCGCCGTCGAGCCGCACGAGGTGCGCCTTGATGCCGAGGTCGGACAGGTGGTGCTCGACCAGGTTCGGGTAGCTGGTCGCGATGCGCCGGCCCTCCAGGCCCGCGGCGTCCTGGATCCCGCCGGGCTTGGACGCGAAGTAGAACGACGCCCGGCCGAAGCCCAACGGCAGGATTTCCTTCGCCGACACGGTGGAATCGAGCAGCAGATCACGACCGGTGATGCCGACGTCCAACGACCCCTCGCCCACGTACACCGCGATGTCGCGGGGACGCAGGAAAAAGAACTGCACATCATTTGCCGGGTCCGCCACGATCAGCTCACGGCCGGACCTGTTCACCCGGTAGCCCGCTTCGGCCAGCATTTGCGCCGCGGGAGCACTCAACGAGCCCTTGTTGGGCAGGGCGAAGCGAAGAGGAGCCATGGCGCGCAGTCTCCCACACCGGGGGACGGATCCCCGTCTCGGGGACGCCCCGGTGTCCCACGGTGTGGAAACCACGCGGTGTCGCGCCCGGGTCACCCGTCCGTGGTTCCCACCACGTGAGCGCGGCGCCTCCCGCATTGTCCCGCGGGTCCATTCAACCGAATAACCGCCGAACGCCGAACAAATCAGAAGAAACGGCCGACCCTGGTGCGCGTGGTCAATAGCCAGCCGGCCCCGAATGACACCGCGATGGCGACCGCCGCCACCAGGAACGCTTTCACCTCGGCCGGGAACGGCAACGGCCGGGCCGCCACCGCGAGCACGACCAGCACCGGGCCCTGGACGAAGAACGCGGCGAACGCCCCGCGGGCCAGCGCGGTGGCCAGCGGTCCGTCCCGGGTGAGCCGCCGCTGCGCCCAGCCGAGCAGCCACACGGACCCGCCGACCACCAGCACGGCCTCGACCGCGGCGAACAGCAGTGCCTCCCACCGCCAGCCGCCGAGGAACGGGCCCGCCTGTCCCGCGAGGTCGGACACGCCCAGCGCGACCGCGACCACGGGCACAGCCGCGAGCGTCAGCACCGCCACCACCCGACTGCCGCGCCACATCCGTTCCGGCACCCACCGCGCCAGGCCCGAGCGCGCGCCGACGATGCCGACCCCGAACATCGCGATCAACTGCGGCCACCACCAGATGTGCAGGTCGCCGACCTGGCCGCTGCGCGCGGGGAACCACAGCCGCACCGCGAACGTGCTCACCGCGACCCCGGCCGTGACCGCGACGAGGTGGCCGCCCGTCAGCGCGAACGGCCCGTCGCCCGGCCGGCCGAACAGCGCGTAGGCGACGGAGAACAGGAGCAAAATCTCCACGAACCACAAAGAACCGGAGTCCAGCAGCGGGTCGCGGTGGGTGAACACCCACCACGGCGTGACGTCGTGCCCGGCGGCCCGGTAGGCCACCCACATCGTCAGCGGCCACACCAGCAACGCCGACACCGCGAACGGCACGCCCAGCCGCACGAGGCGGTCCACGACGAACCGGCGGGGGCCCTTGTGCGCCAGCGACTGCGGCGTGAACAGGCCGGACAGCAGGTAGAAGGTGCCCATCAGGAACAGCCCGGACGGCCCGAGGACGGCCGCCAGCACGGTCTCCACCCGAGGCGCGAACGTGACCTCGTTGACCTCGTCGTACGGCCACCCGCCCACCGCCGAGTACCCGAGGAGCGCGTGCCCGCCGATCACCCAGGCGACGAGCAGCACCTTCAGGTTGTCCACCGCGGCCAGCCGGGACCGCTGCCCCACCTCTGCGGTCATCCTCCCACGGTAACGGCTGCCGGCCCGCGCACGCCCGGCGAATTTCGCCCCGCGCGGGCGGCCCGGCCGCTGGTCACGCCCCGTTCGACCACCAGGCGGCGGGCGTCACGACGGAGAAGCCGAGCGACTCGTACAGCGGCAGCCCGGCCTTGGCCGCGCTGAGCGTCAGGGGCAGCGGGAACTCGTTGATCACCGCGTGCATCAGCGCCCGGCCGACGCCGCGCGAGCGGTGCTCGGGCAGGGTCGTCACCCAGTACACGCCGACCGCGCCGGCCGCCTCGACGGTCAGGCACGCCCCGGCGACCTCGCCCTCCCGCCACGCGGTGTGCACGCGGAACCCCTCGTGGTCCTTCAGCGCCCACGGCAGCGCGTTGCCGGTCGGGAAGCCGGGCATCGGGAAGCCGTCGACCACCACCCGCTCGGCCACGGCCCACTCCTCGGCCGTGCGCACCGCCCTGACCTCCAGGGCGGGCGGCGTCACGGGCGCGGGCGGGCGGATCATGACCGGCAGGTGGCGCGCGGTGAGGCCGAGCGCCTCGCCGTCGATCGTGCCGAACGAGTCCTCGACCACCACCCGCGCCTCGGCCCGCTTGACCAGCAGCTGCAACTCCGCGAAGTCGTCCGGGTCGAGGTCCGGGCGCACCGCGAGCACCCGCAGCAGGGTCGGCCCGCTCATCGCGAGGAACCCGGCGCGGGTGATCAGGTCGTGCCCGCGGGTGCGGGCCAGCGCGGTGGTGAGGACGGCGGCGTTGCGCACCGCGAGGTGCAGGGAGGCGGACATGGGCCGAACCCTATTCGGCGCCCGGCCGGTGGTCAGGCCCATTTCCGCCGCGCCCGACCTCCTCCGGTCAGCGGCCGGCGAGCAGTTGGTCGAACGGCACGAAGTCCTCGGTCGCGGGCTTGGCGGGCGCGCGGCCGACGAGCAGGTCGGCCAGCTCCCCGGCGGCCCGCTCGACGCGGCCGGGCAGGCCCTCCGCGCCCCAGTCCGAGGACGCCGCGTACACGCCGGTCGGGACGACGATCGCCCGCATGTACGCGAACAGCGGCCGCAGCGCGTGGTCCAGCACCAGCGAGTGGCGCTCGGTGCCGCCGGTCGCGCCGATCAGCACCGGCTTGCCCGCCAGCGAGCCCGGCTCCAGCACGTCCACGAACGACTTGAACAAGCCGCTGTAGGACGCGTTGAACGTCGGCGTCACGGCGATCAGCGCGTCCGCGCCGACCACCGACTCCACCACCTCGCGCAGTCGCGCGCTCGGGAACCCGGTGACGAGGTTGTCCGCGATGTCGCGGGCCACGTCCCGCAGGTGCGTGGTGCGCACGTCCAGGTCGGGCACGAGCCGCTGGGTCGCCTCCGCCAGCCGGGTCGCGAGCAGCTGGGTGGACGAGGGCGACCCGAGCCCCGCCTGCACGACCGCCAGCGTCGTCGTCATCGGACCTCCGCCTTCCGCAGCGAGGCGTGGGTGGGGGCGTCGGGCACGTCGGCCGGGCGGCCGACCGCGAACTCCCGGCGCAGGGTGGGCACGATCTCGCCGAGGAAGTCGAGCTGCTCCAGCACCGTCTTCAGCGGCAGGCCCGCGTGGTCGATCAGGAAGAGCTGCCGCTGGTAGTCGCCGAAGTGGTCGCGGAAGGTCAGCGTCTTGTCGATGACCTCCTGCGGGCTGCCGACGGTCAGCGGCGTCTGGTCGGTGAACTCCTCCAGCGACGGCCCGTGGCCGTACACCGGGGCGTTGTCGAAGTACGGGCGGAACTCGCGGACGGCGTCCTGCGAGTTGCGGCGCATGAACACCTGGCCGCCGAGGCCGACGATCGCCTGGTGCGCCGCGCCGTGCCCGTAGTGCTCGAAGCGCTCGCGGTAGAAGCCGATCAGCCGCTGGAAGTGCTCCTTGGGCCAGAAGATGTGGTTGGCGAAGAAGCCGTCGCCGTAGTAGGCGGCCTGCTCGGCGATCTGCGGGCTGCGGATCGAGCCGTGCCAGACGAACGGCGGCACGCCGTCGAGCGGGCGCGGGGTCGAGGTGAACGACTGCAGGGGCGTGCGGTGCTTGCCCTCCCAGTCCACCACGTCCTCCCGCCACAGCTTGTGCAGCAGCGCGTAGTTCTCGATGGCCAGGTCGATGCCGTCGCGGATGTCCTTGCCGAACCACGGGTACACCGGGCCGGTGTTGCCGCGGCCCATGATCAGGTCCACCCGGCCGTCGGCCAGGTGCTGGAGCATGGCGTAGTCTTCCGCGATCTTGACGGGGTCGTTGGTGGTGATCAGCGTGGTGGCCGTGGACAGGATCAGCCGCTCCGTGCGCGCGGCGACGTAGCCGAGCATGGTCGTCGGCGACGACGGCACGAACGGCGGGTTGTGGTGCTCGCCGGTCGCGAAGACGTCCAGGCCGACCTCTTCGGCCTTGAGCGCGATGGCGACCATGGCCTTGATGCGCTCGGCCTCGGTCGGCGTCCGGCCCGTGGTGGGGTCGGGCGTCACGTCGCCGACGGTGAAGACACCGAACTGCATGGCCACTCACTCCTCGATCAGGTAGTTGTACTTTCAACTAACCGGCACAACAGTACCCGGTGATCGGCTATTCCGGTGTTGTCTGGTGGCGCGGAGCACGCCAAGGTGAGTGTCACGGGTCACCTATGGGGGAGGCACGGCACGGTGCAGCACGAGCTGGTGCGGCGCGCCGCGGGGATCGTCCCCGTCCTGCGCGCCCACGCCGCCTGGGGTGACGAGCACCGCAGGCTGCACGAAGGCGCGCTGGAGGCGATGGCCGACGCCGGCGTGCTGCGCCTGCGGGTGCCCGCCGAGCACGGCGGCCACGAGGCGGACCTCGCCACCGTGGTCGAGGTCATCGCCGAGCTGGCGCGCGGCGACGGGTCGGCGGCGTGGACCGCCGCCGTGTGGGCGGTCTCCACGTGGGTGGTCGGCCAGTTCCCCGAAGAGGTCCGGCGGGAGGTCTTCGCCAAACCCGACGTGCGCGTCACCGGCATCCTCAGCCCCACCGCGACCGCCGAGCCGGTCGGCGGCGGCGTGCTGGTCAACGGGCGGTGGGCGTTCACCACGGGCGCGCCCCAGAGCCACTGGACCACCAACGCCGCCCTCCTCGCGCCCGACCGCGTGCCGGTCGCCCTGGCCATCCCGCTGGTGGACCTGGAGGTGCTGGACGACTGGCACACCACCGGCCTGCGCGCCACCGGCTGCGTGACCACGGTGGCGAAGGACGTGTTCGTCCCCTCCGACCGGGTGCTGCGCCTCGCTCCGGTGCTGAGCGCCGACCCGGGTGCGTCCGCCCCGATGTTCCGCGCGCCGTTCGTCCCGGCCGCCTGCGCCACCGTCAGCGCCCCCGCCGCCGGCCTGGCCCGGGCCGCCGTCGAGGTGTTCGCCGCGGGACCGTCGGCGTCCCCGGCGCGCATCCGGGAGGCCACCGTGCTGGCCGACGAAGCCGAGTTCCACGCCCGCCGCAGCGCCGCCGTCGTCGACCACAAGGCCGCGTGCGGCGAGGAGTGGACCGCCGAGGACCGCGCGGGCGTCCGCCGCGACCTCGGCGAGGCGTGCCTGAGGGCCCGCGACGCGGTCGACGTCCTGGACGGCGACCACCCCACCCTGCGCCGCGTCCGGCGGGACGCGCACGCGCTGAACCTGCACGCCATCCTCCACCCGAACGCAAGCCTGGAGCGCTACGGCCCGGTGTTCCTCGGACGACCGAAGGAGCCGTAGCCGACGGCTCCCCCGGTCGCCACCACCGCGGTCAGTCGCGCTCGATCACGTGACCCACGACGTCCGGACCGGGGTGGGCGTGGCCCGAGCCGTCGCGGCGGTCGTCCGGGGCCGGCAGCTCCACCGGCGAGCCGTTCTCCGCCGCGCCCGCCGGGCGCGGACCCACCCAGGCCAACGCCAGGCCCGTCTCGCCCTTGAGGAACCGGTGCGCCCGGACACCTCCCGTGGCCCGGCCCTTCGCCGGGTACGCCGACAACGGCGTCACCTTGACGCTCTGGCCGGTCGACGTGACCACCATCGGCTCGCCGTGCTCGTCGTCGTCCGTGCGCACCGCGCCGAAGAACACCACCCGAGCGCCCGAGCCGACGTTGATGCCCGCCATGCCGCCGCCGCGCAAACCCTGCGGCCGCACCAGCGACGCGGAGTAGCGCAACAGCGAAGCCTCCGACGTCACGAACACCAACGTCTCGTCGGCCCCGGTCAGCCACGTCGCGCCGACCACCTCGTCACCCTCCTTGAGGGTGATCACCTCGAACTCGTCCGACCGCACCGGCCACTCCGGCGCGCACACCTTCACCGTGCCCGACCTCGTGCCCAGCGCCAGCCCCGGCGACCCGGTGTCGGTCAACGGGGCGATGCCCACGACCCGCTCCCCCGCCTCCAGGTCCACCAGCTCGCCGGCCGCCATGCCGCCGCTCAACGACACCGTGCCGCTCTGCTCCGGCAGCACCGGCAGCGGCAGCACGTCCGTCTTGAACGCCCGACCCCGGTTCGTCACCAGCAACACCTGACCGCGCGCCGTGGTGTGCACCGTCGCCGCCACCGCGTCGTGCCTGGTCCGGCCCTTGCGGCGGCGCGCCTCCGACGACTCCTCCGACTCCGCCGCCGTCCGCGCCACCAGCCCGGTCGCGGACAGGATCACCTGGCACGGGTCGTCGGCGACCTCCAGCGGCCCGGCCGGCTTCGACGCCGCCAGCACCTCCTTCAGGTCGCCGTCCAGCAACGTGGTCCGGCGCTCCTGCTGCAGGTCCTTGGCCACCTTCGCCAGCTCCGTCGACACGACCTTCTTCAGCACGGCCGGGTCGTCCAGGATCCTGGTCAGCTCGGCGATCTCCTGGCGCAGCTTCTCCTGCTCCGCCTCCAGCTCCAACGAGTCGTAGCGGGTCAACCGGCGCAACGGCGTGTCCAGGATGTAGGTCGCCTGGACCTCGGAGAGCTTGAACGACTTCATCAAGCCCTCCTTCGCAGCGGCCGCGTTCTCGCTGCCCCGGATCAGCTTGATCACCTTGTCGATGCTCAGCAACGCCTTGAGCAGACCCTCGACCAGGTGCAACCGGTCCTCGCGCTTGCGCCGCCGGTACCGGGTGCGCCGCGTGACCACGTCGTAGCGGTGCTGCAGGAACACCTCCAGCAGCGCCTTGAGGCCCAACGTGCGCGGCTGACCGTCCACCAGCACCAGGTTGTTGATGCCGAACGACTGCTCCATCGGCGTCAGCCGGTACAGATCGGCCAGCAATGCCTGCGGGTTCACCCCGACCTTGCACTCGATCACCACGCGGGTGCCGTTCTCGCGGTCGGTGAGGTCCTTGACGTCGGAGATCCCGGTCAGCCGCTTGGACTTGGTGACCTCGTCGGTGATCTTCTCGATGATCTTCTCCGGGCCGACGCCGTAGGGCAGCTCGGTCACCGTGATCGCCTGCCGGCCCCGGCTGCCCTCCAGCAACCCGGTCTCGACCTTGGCCCGCATCCGCACCACGCCGCGCCCGGTCTCGTACGCCTTGCGCACCTCGTCCAGCCCGAGCAGCACCCCACCGGTCGGCAGGTCCGGGCCGGGGATGAACTCCATCAGCTTGTCCAGCGACGCGTCGGGGTGCGTGACCAGGTACCGCGCCGCCGCCACGACCTCGCCCAGGTTGTGCGGGATCATGTTCGTCGCCATGCCGACCGCGATCCCCGACGTGCCGTTGACCAGCAGGTTCGGGAATGCCGCCGGCAGCACGGACGGCTCCTGCAACGAGCCGTCGTAGTTGGGCCGGAAGTCGACCGTCTCCTCGTCCAGCTCCCCGACCAGCAACATGGCCGCCGGCGACATCCGGGCTTCGGTGTAACGCGAGGCCGCCGGTCCGTCGTCCGGGCTTCCAAAATTGCCGTGCCCGTCGATCAACGGGGTGTTGAGCGAGAAGTCCTGCGCCAGGCGGACCATCGCGTCGTAGATCGCGGTGTCGCCGTGGGGGTGGTACTTGCCCATGCAGTTGTGCACCACGAAGCCGCTCACCACGAACGCGTGCTCCGGGCTCGCCACCTGGATGTCGTAGGTGGTGTCCGGCGCGGCCGGCGCGACGGAGACGACGTGCGGCAACGGGTTGTCCGGGGCGTGCTTCGCCGCGCGGATCACCCGGACCAGGCCGTCCTGGCGCGGGCCGACGCCGGTCCAGCGCAGCAGCGCCACGGCGAGCGCGGCGGCGTCGCGGCCGGTGACGGTCAGGGTCGTCGCGTCGCGGCGGGCGCGGATGCCCGAGTCGGCGAGCACGGCGTACTCGGCGTCGCCGCCGGGCAGGACGATGCCGTCGCCGACCGCTCCCCCGGCGACGAACAGGCCCGCGAGGTACGGCGTCCACGACGTGCGGTCGCGCAGCACGGCGTCCGGGCGGCCGGTCGCGGCGGCGGCCAGGTCGGGGTGGTGGGCGAAGGTCAGGGCGTGCCGGTCGCCGTCCTTGTCGCGGGACGTGGTCACGCCGTGGGCGATGGCCCAGCCGTGGGCGATGTCGACCGCGTCGGCGTCCGCCGGTGCCAGCCGCACCCGGCCGTCGGCGAGCACCTCGCCGGACGCGGCGAGCAGGCCGATCACGAAACCGGACGCGTCGCCGTCGGCGAGCAGGGTCGCGTGGCGCTCGGGGCCGAAGCCGGTCGTGCGGGCGCCGGTGAGGTCGCGGGCCGCGGTCCAGTCGGCGTCGGTCCAGCCGTCCCGGTCGCCGGTGTGGAACCGCTGGCCGGGCGTGACGAGCATCGAGTGGCCGTCCGACCAGGTGACGCGCACCAGCTCCGACCGGGGGTTCTCGTAGACCTCGGTGACCTCGACCGGCTCGCCGCGCCCGTCGAGCACGAGGTCGCCGACCCCGATGTCCTCGATCGGCCGCAGGCCCTCGGGGGTGGAGACGAGCGCGCCGCGCACGAAGCAGTCGCCGACCACGCGGGAGGACTTCACGTACGGGCTGGTCGGGCGGTGGCCCTGCTCGTTCATCGAGAACAGGATCCGGCGGTGGACCGGCTTGAGGCCGTCCCGCGCGTCCGGCAGGGCGCGGGAGTGGATCACCGAGTAGGCGTACTCCAGGTAGGAGTCCTCGATCTCCGTGGTCAGCGAGTTGTCGAAGACCTGGGCGCCCGCGCGGTCGAAGGCGGACGGGTCGACCCTGGTGGTGGGGGTCTTGCGGCGTGCCATGGTCGGTCGTTCCCTCGTGTGTCAGGCGTGTCAGACGTCGATCGCGGACTGGTCGACCCGGGCGGCCGACTCGACGAGCCACGCCCGGCGCGGCTCGACCTTCTCGCCCATGAGCAGCTCCAACGCGGCTTCCGCGGCCTCCGCGTCGTGCATGGTGATGCGGCGCACCGAGCGGGTGGCGGGGTTCATCGTGGTCTCCCACAGCTCGTCCGCGTCCATCTCGCCGAGGCCCTTGAACCGGGGCACCGGTTTGACCACCGTCTTGCCGGCCTTCTCGAGCTTGGCGACCTTCTGCTCCATCTCGCGCTGGGTGAAGGTGAAGTGGGTCTCGGGGTTGCGGCCCTTGGTCACGACCTTGTGCAGCGGCGGCATGGCGGCGTAGAGCCGCCCGTCCTCGATCACGGGCCGCATGTACTTGGCGAACAGGGTGATCAGGAGGGTGCGGATGTGCGAGCCGTCGACGTCCGCGTCGGCCATCAGGATGACCCGGCCGTAGCGCATGGCGGCGAGGTCGAACGTGCGGCCGGTGCCCGCGCCGAGGACCTGCACGATGCTCGCGATCTCGGCGTTGCGGAGGGTGTCGGCGAGGCTGGCCTTCTGCACGTTGAGGATCTTGCCGCGCAGCGGGAGCAACGCCTGGTACTCGGACACGCGGGCCATGCGGGCCGAGCCGAGGGCGCTGTCGCCTTCCACGAGGAACAGCTCGCTGCGGGACACGCCGGTGGTGCGGCAGTCGACCAGCTTCGCGGGCATCGCCGCGCCTTCGAGGGCGGTCTTGCGGCGGGCGGCGTCCTTCTGCTGCTTCTGGGTCAGGCGGACGCGGGAGGCGTCGACGACCTTCTGCAGGACGATCTTGGCCTCGGCCTTGGTGCGGCGGTCCTCGGTCCACGCCTTGAGGTGCTTCTCGACCACGCCGAGCGTGACCTTGGTGATGCCGGCGGTGGACAGCTCGTCCTTGGTCTGGGAGGTGAACTGCGGTTCGGGGATGCGGACGTGGACGACGGCGGTCATGCCTTCGAGCACGTCGTCCAGGGTGGGCGGGTCCTCCTTGGGCTTGAGCAGGCCCCTGGTCCGGCCGATGGCGTCCTGGAGGGACTTGAGCACGGCGCGTTCGAAGCCGCGGCGGTGGGTGCCGCCGTGGACGTTGCGGATGGTGTTGGTGAAGCACTCGACGGTGCGCTCGTAGCCGGTGCCCCAGCGCAGCGCGATCTCGACCTCGGCGTGGCGCTCGACCTTGGACCGCATGACGCCGTTCTCGTCGGCCGCGTTCTCGTGGTAGACGCCCGTGCCGGTGACGAGCAGGGTGCCGGAAACGGGCTTGTCGCCGGCGGGCGCGAGGTGGTCCACCATGTCGACCAGGCCGCCCGGGTAGTGGAAGGTCTCCTCCTGGATCCCGTCGTCGGTGGCGACGCGCAGGACGTAGGTGACGCCGGGGACGAGGAACGCGGTGTTGCGCAGCTTGGTGCGGACGGCCTCGACGTCGAGCGCCGCGCCGTTCTCGAAGTAGCGGGCGTCGTGCCAGTAGCGGGTGGAGGTGCCGGTGCGCTTGGTGCGGCCGGTGACGCGCAGGCCGGACTGGGGGGTGAAGCCGGCCCGGGGGCCGGGGCCGTCGAACACGCCGGGGATGCCGTGCTTGAACGACATCTCGTGCGTCTTGCCCTCGCGGCGGACGACGACGTCGTAGCGGTGGGACAGGGCGTTGACGGCGGAGGCGCCGACGCCGTGCAGGCCGCCGGAGGTCTTGTAGCCCGAGCCGCCGAACTTGCCGCCGGCGTGCAGCCGGGTGAGGACGAGTTCGACGCCGGACAGGCCGGACTTGGCGTGGATGCCGGTGGGGATGCCGCGGCCGTCGTCGTCCACCTGGACGCTGCCGTCGGCGTGCAGGGTGACGACGATCCTGGTGGCGTGGCCGGCCACGCCTTCGTCGGTGGAGTTGTCGACCACCTCGGTGAACAGGTGGTTGACGCCCCTGCTGTCGGTGGACCCGATGTACATGCCGGGGCGCTTGCGCACCGCCTCGAGACCCTCCAGGTGGGTCAGGTCGTCGGCCCCGTACAGGATCTCAGCGGTCACCGGGTCGTTCTCCCCAGGTCGTGGCGTGCGTCGAGCGGTTCACGGTAACCGAGGACCGCGCGTGATCCGCGCACCTCCCCGGTCTCCCGCTACGGTCGGGGCACGGTGGTTCGGTGGTTCACCCGCGATCTTGTCATACTCGAACACAGGTTCGAACATGGAATCACAACGGAGCAGGTGCGCGCGGGACCGGTCGGTGTGGCGTACCCGTCACGCGGCCGTTCCACGCGTGGTGCGGGCGTGGTTGGTCGCGTCGGCGTTGAGCGGCGTGCCATCGACCGTGCACGCGCTGTTGACGCGTGGTGACGTTCTGCGCTCGACGCGGGCGGCGGCGACGCTGCTGGGCGGCACGGGTGTGATCCGCGGCGCGGTCGCCCACCTCGGCGTGTCGGCCTGGTGGACGGTCGTGCTGGCGGCCCTGGACCGGCGGTGGCGGTTGGACGCGCGCCGGGGCGCGGTGGCCGGGGCGGTGATCGCGGCGGTGGACCTGGAGGTGGTCGGGCGGCGCTTCCCGGCGGTCCGGCGGTTGCCCCGGGCGGCGCAGTGGGCGGACCACGTGGCGTTCGGCGCGCTGGTGGGAGCCGTTCTGCGGTCCACAGTGGACGAGGTGGCCGAGTGCGGTCACACCCGTTCGGGTGTCACCCGCGTAGAGTGCTGACATTCCCGCGTTGTCCTGCCTGGAGGTGATCGGGCGCCTTGATGTTCCGACGTGCCGCGCCCAAGGAGCGTGCCCCGCAAGTGGAGCCGGTGGTCGAGCGCGAGACACCCGCGCCGGTCGCGCCACCCGCGCCGACACCGGCGCCGACACCCGCGCCGGACCGGTTCTCGGCGTCGTTCGCGGGCGCGACCCTGGTGATCGGGCCGCCCGGCGGCGCGAGCCCGGCCGCGGTCGCGCTCGGGCGCAGCCTGCCCGTCGACCGGGGGCGCACGGTGGTCGTCGTGGACGCGCCGCACGGTGACGAGGCGTCGTTCTGGCCGGTGGTCGCCACGGCGTTGCAGGGCCGGGGACCGGTCCGGCTGATGACGCCGCACTCCGGCTCGATGCGCCCGACCGCGCCCGCGCAGTGGCTGAGCGAGCAGTTGCAGGCCGAGGTCGTGGCGCCGGACGGCGCGGTCACGACCGTGCCGGGCGCGGCGTTCGTGGTGGGCTCCGGCGGGTACGGCTGCTGGCTGCGGTTCCTGCCGGGCGCGTCGCCGGTGCCGATGGGCAGGCGGTTCCCGGTGCCGAACTGGGAGGCGGTCGACCCGAACACGGCGTGGCCGACGGGCGAGGTGGGCGTCTCGGAGCCCATCCCGGCCGGGTTGTGGCTGCGGGCCCAGCGCGACCGGTTCGACCCGCAGGCTCCGGACGCGCGGGCGGTCGTGGGGCTGCCGTGCCGGGACAACGTGCTGACCGTCGTGGTCGGCGGTCCCGGTCAACCGCCCATCCCGACCGAGGAGGTGTGCCGGCTGCTGGGCGGGCTGCCGTCGGCGGCGCGGTCGCGGGTGCGGCTGGTGTGGTACGGCGGCGAGCACCAGGCGCAGGCGGTGGCCGACCAGCTCGGCGAGCCGATCTCGCTGTTCACGGGCCTGCCGGTGGGGTCGTTGCGCAGCGGCGCGGCCGTGGTGGCGGTGAACCCGCGCGGCCAGCAGACGTGGCGGCCGTACGTGACCGAGGTCCGGTACACGCCGGGTGGCGCGCCGGTCGTGTCGGGCTACCGGGTGCCGGTGCCGAACCTGGTGGAGCGGGGTCCGGGCATCTTCGACCTGGGCGGCGGCGTGGTGCTGGAGGTCGTGCCGTCGGGGCTGTGGGTGCGCGACGCGGAGGACAACGGCCCCGAGGTGCGGGCGCTGCCGGTGGACCCGGAGTGGGCCCGGCTGACCGTCGGCACGCCGGGCCGCACGACCGCGGGCGCGGTGGCGGTGGCGGGCGCGTCGCTGGTGGAACGGCTGGAGCCGGAGGTGCGGCGGCTGCTGAAGGTCGTGTTCTGCGACCCGACGCCGATGCCGCGGCCGCCGGTGGCCGAGGAGCCGCCGCCGCCCGTGCCGGCCGACGAGCCGGTGCCGCTGAGCGTGGACGGGCCGCTGGCCGACTCCCCCGCGCCGGTGTGGGGCGAGCTGGGCGGCGAGGAGGTCGTGCCGCCGGACCACCGCAGCACCGAGTCGGAGCGCGACGCGGTGCGCCGGATGCTCGGCGAGCGGTACGGGGAGCACGCGGCGGTGGCGTGCCGGCACATCGTGGAGCGCCCGGACGACCCGGAGGCGTTCGAGGCGGTGGTGACGGACCTGGCCGCGGTGTCGGCGTGCCTGCGGCACGACGAGGAGGTCATGGTCGAGGCGTTGCGCAGCGGGAAGCTGGGCCGGCTGTGGCCGTACGCGGCGGCGGTGGTGTCGGGGCTGCGGCGCCTGCCGACGTACCAGGGCGTGACGGTGTGCCTGGGCGAGGCGCACCGGTACCGGACGGGTGACGTGCTGGTGGAGCACGGCCTGCTGAACACGGTGGCGGGGCCGACGGTGCCGGTCGACGGGCGGGTGGAGTTCCTGCTGTGGTCGGTGACGGGGCGGCGGGTGTCGGTGGTCGACCCGTTCGGGAGCGTGGTGCAGGAGCGGGTGCTGTTCGCGCCGGGCACGGCGTTCAAGGTGCTCGCGGTGGTGGAGGCGGAGGAGTCCGCGCCGATGCAGGTGATGGCGCAGGAGGTGGTGGGTCGCCACCAGGAGCTGCCGCCGGGGGTGCTGGGCAGCCTGGAGCGGGCCGCGGTGGCCCTGCGCAACCACGCCCGCGCCACCGCGTAGGACTGGGCCGGCCGGGTCGATGGGGCACGGCCGGCGGGGATTGGATCGGGCACGGCCGGCGGGGTGGACGCGGTCGGCCGGAGCCGGATCGGGCGCTGCCGGACCGGGCGCTGCCGGACCGGGCCGGATCCCGTCGGGAGCGGCCGGTCGGGCCGGGCGGCGCGAGGCCGGGGTCGGGCGGGCCGGTCAGTAGGCGGCGGCCCGGTCGGCGTACCGCGGCGCGGGGGTGGTGCCGGCGGCGGCCGGGTAGGAGATCCGGTCCGGCACGCCGTCGGAGGTGTAGCGCTGCGCCGGCGCGGCGGCCAGTTGGTCCAGCCACACCGCGGAGCCGTAGCGGGCGTCCTCGCCGGTCGGGTCCTGCGACCTGATCCTCGGCGTGTTCGCCGGGTCGAACTCGGCCGCGAACGGCGACGGGGCCGGGCCCGCGCCGACCATCAGCACGCACACGTACTCGTACGACCCGCTGTCGGCGGCCCCGCGCAGGGCGAGCGCGCCGTTCGCGGGGGCCGCGCCGAACGGCAGCGCGAGGCTCGTCACCCGGTGCCCCGGCACGGCCCGCTGGATCTCGGCCTGCCCGGACGCGATGGCCTCCTGCGCGCCCCGGTCGTCGGTGGACGAGAGGTTGGTGTGGTCGCGGGTGTGGTTGCCGATCTCGAAACCGTGCTCGT
Source organism: Actinosynnema sp. NPDC059335 (assembly GCF_042752395.1). Taxonomy (NCBI): domain Bacteria; kingdom Bacillati; phylum Actinomycetota; class Actinomycetes; order Pseudonocardiales; family Pseudonocardiaceae; genus Actinosynnema; species Actinosynnema sp. NPDC059335. The sequence goes on from NZ_JBHYXZ010000095.1 coordinate 23,941, forward strand.
GCAGCCAGCGCAGGGCCGCGCCGTCCGGCGACGCGAACGGCCCGGCGTTGACGTACAGGCTCGCCACGGGCCGGAAGCCGGGGTGCCGGGCGGCCACGTCGAGCAGGATCGCGATCGCGGTGCCGGGGGCGGGCTGCCCGTCCGGGCCGAGCGCGAACTGGGACGCGTCGCCGTCGTCGAAGGTCAGCACCACGGGGTGCGCGCCGGCCGGGAGGTCGATCCGGCCGGTGGCGTACTCGGTGGTCGTCACCGGCACGTACCCCTCGGCGGCCAGCCGTTCCAGCTCGGCGCGGAACGCCGCCGGGGTCCGGTCGTAGACCGAGGTGGGCTGGTCGGTGAGCCGGTGGTACATCAGGATCGGCACCTGGCCCAGCTCGTTGGCCCCGACCGCCGCCGGGTCGGGCGGGGCGGCGGACGACGGGGCGGCGGACGAGGACGGCCCGGGGAGCTGCGCGGCGGCGTCCCGGGGCGGCTCGGACGCCGGGTCGGCGGCGCACGCGCAGCACAGGGCCGCGACGAGGGCCAGGACGGTGGCGGCGGACGTGCGCGGCGTGCTGTTCACCCCCGGATGGTTGCTCGTCCCGGACCACCCGACACGCTTGTACACCCCATCGGATGACCTTCCGTTTGGCGCACCGCTGATCGGCTAAGCAGCAGTTGGCCGATGCCACGTCCCAGATCGGAGTCGCCCGATGTCGGAGTCGCCCCGGAAGTTCAAGCGCGTGCTCATCCCGGCCGTCGGGGTGGTGGCGCTGCTGCTCGTCGCGGGGGTCGTGACGACGATCGTCTACGGCCGCGGCGTCGGGCTCGCCGTGGCGGAGCTGGGCGACGGGACGGCTGTCACTCCTTCGGGGGTCGAGCGCGTGTCCATCACCACCGCGGAGGTCGGCGGGCTCGACCGTGTCACCGTGCACGTGGACGGACAGCCGGTGGAGGCGCGACGCGCCGACGGCCGCATGACGTTGACCGGGGTCAAGCTCGCCGAGGGCAGGCACACCCTGTCCGTGCGGGCCGCCAACCCGCTGCCCTGGATGCCGGACGTGGAGGTGCAGCGGGAGTTCACCGTGGACGCCACGCCGCCGTCGCTGAAGGTGGACGCGGCCGAGGCCGAGTCGCCGCGCGGCCCGGTGACGGTGAAGGGCGGCGCGGACGGCGCGCAGTCGGTGAAGGTCGGCGACAAGACCGTGCCGGTGCGTGACGGGAAGTTCGAGGCGTCGCTCGACTCGGTGCCCGACCGGGTGCAGGTGGAGGCCACCGACGCGGCCGGCAACGCGCAGCGCCAGGAGGTCGCGGTCAAGGTCACCCACCCGGGGATGCGCGCGGTGCACATGAGCGCCGCCGCGTGGGCGACCGCGTCCCTGCGCGACCCGGTGCTGGCGATGGCGCGCGAGGGCCGCATCGACACCGTGCAGCTCGACATCAAGGACGAGAGCGGCGAGATCGGCTACGACTCGCAGGTGCCGCTGGCCCGGCAGATCGGCGCGAACCGCAACTACTACGACGCCAAGGCGGTGATCGACGAGCTGCACGGCCTCGGCCTGCGGGTGGTCGGCCGGCTGGTGGCGTTCCGCGACCCGGTGCTCGGCAAGGCGTCGTGGCAGTCCGGCGCGCGGGACCGGGTGGCGCAGAACTCGTCCGGCGCGCCCTGGTCGGCGCACTACGGCGAGTACGCGTTCACGAACTTCGCCAACCCCGAGGTCCGCGACTACAACATCGCGATCGCCAAGGAGGCGGCGTCGCTGGGCTTCGACGACATCCTGTACGACTACGTGCGGCGGCCGGACGGCCCGCTGGGGCAGATGGTGTTCCCCGGCCTGGCCACCAGCCCGGAGCAGTCGATCGTGGAGTTCCTGCGGGACAACCGGGCGGCGGTCCGCCCGCTGGGCGCGTACCTGGGCGCGTCGGTGTTCGGCATCGCCGCGCACAGCCCGGGCGACGTGGCGCAGGACATCCCCGCCATCGCGGCGCACGTGGACTACGTCTCGCCGATGGTCTACCCGTCGCACTGGGGTCCGGGCGAGTACGGCGTGGGCAACCCGAACGCCCAGCCGTACGAGATCGTGCGGGCCTCGGTGGCCGACTTCGTCGGGATGACGCAGGGCACGGGGGCGACGGTCATCCCGTGGCTGCAGGCGTTCTCGCTGGGTGTCGCCTACGGCCCCGGCGAGGTGCAGGCGCAGGTCCGGGCGTCGGCGGAGGCGGGAGCGCCCTCGTTCCTGCTGTGGAACGCGGCCTGCACGTACGGCTCGGCCGGTTTGGAGCCCGCATGAGGGTGCTCCCGCTGGTCCCCTACCTGGCCGGGGTGTGCCTGGCCGCGACCACCGTCGTCGCGTTGGACGTCGGTTCGGCCGCGCGGTCGGCCTCCGTGGCGTGGCCGTCGGCGGGTGTCGTGCCGTCGGCCGCGCCGCAGAGCGCGGCGCGCAGCACGCCGGCGGTCGACGGGTTCCGCGCCGGGGCGGACCTGCCCGACGGGCCGCCGTTCCCGGAGCGCGGCGCGGGCACGTGGCACGTCGTGCCGCCGCCGGGGGCGGGCGGCGCGGCGGGCACCCCGTACGTGGTCGAGGTCGAGGACGGGGTCGTGCTGCCGCAGGGCGACGACTGGTTCGCCGCCGTGGTGGACTACGCGTTGCGGCACCCGCGCGGGTGGTCGGGTCGGCACCCGTTCCGGCGGGTGGGCGGCGACGTGGAGCCGGAGCTGCGGATCCGGCTGACGTCGCAGGCGACCGCGCGGTCGCTGTGCGGGTTCGAACTGCCCTACGACACGTCGTGCCGGATCGGTTCGGCGGTGCACCTCAGCACGGCCCGCTGGTTCCGCGGCTCGCACACCTACGGCCGGGACCTGTGGCGGTACCGGCTCTACGCGGTCAACCACGAGGTCGGGCACTTCCTCGGGCTGGGTCACGAGGTGTGCCCGCAGGACGGCGCGCCCGCTCCGGTGATGATGCAGCAGACGTTGAGCGCGGACAACGACGTGCTGGCGTCCATCACGACGGGCAGCGACCAGGGGGTCGTGGTGGTCCCGGACGGCAAGTCGTGCACCCCGAACCCGTGGCCGGCGCCGTGAGGCGGTCCGCGGCGACCGGCCCGGTGCGCCGCGCGGGTCGGTGGGGTCGGATCGGCCGAATCCCGGCAGCGGTCACGGCGGCCGCGTCACGGCGGCCCGGCGAGCGCGGCCCAGCTCAAGCCTGCCCGGCCGGCTCGGCCGGCCCGTTCCGGCCGGCCCGGCTCGGCCGGCCCGGCTCGGCCGGCCCGGCTCGGTCAGGGCGGTCCGGTCAGGGCGGTCCGGTCAGGGCGGTCCGGTCAGGGCGGCCGGGTCGGGATTCCCAGGACCGGGCGGCCACCGTCGCACGGACGCGCCTCCGCGCGACGGTGACCTCGCAGATCGCCGACCCCGGCGGGCGGGGTGTCGGTGATCGACGCTTCCCGGGTGCTCACCGCTTCGCGGCGACCAGGTCCCGGTACCAGTGGAAGCTCGCCCGCGGGGTGCGGACCAGCGTCTCGTAGTCCACGTGCACCAGGCCGAAGCGGTGCTTGTAGCCGTGCGCCCACTCGAAGTTGTCCAGGAACGACCACACGAAGTAGCCGCGCACGTCCACCCCGGCGGTGATCGCGTCCCAGGCCGCCGCGAGGTGGCGGCGCAGGAAGTCGATGCGCTCCTGGTCGACGAACCCGGGGTTGTCCGGGTACACGCAGCCGTTCTCGGTGATGTACACCGGCGGCAGGTCCGGGTACCGCTCCTTCAGCCCCACCAGCGTGTCGGTCAGCCCCTGCGGCTCGACCGGCCAGTTCATCGCGGTGCGCGGGACGTCCGGCAGCCGGCTGGTGTCGATGCCGATGTCGATCGACGTCCGGGTGGCCGGGTTCGGGTCGCGGTGCGGCGCGTCGGCCACGTGCTGCCGGTAGTAGTAGTTGATGCCCACGTAGTCCAGCGGCGTGGAGATCAGCTCCAGGTCGCCGTCGCGCCGGAACGACAGGTCGGTGACGCCCGCGAACGTCTCCTCGTAGTCCTCGGGGTAGCGCCCGGCGAACAGCGGCTCGGTGAACTGGCGGCGCAGCAGCAGGTCGTGCCGGCGGGCCGCGGCGACGTCGGCTTCCGAGGAGGTGACCGGGACCGACGGGGACTGGTTGAGCACGATGCCGAACTCGTGGCCGGGCGTGCCGCGCATCGCCCGCACGGCGAGGCCGTGCGCGACCAGCAGGTGGTGCGCGGCGGCGAGCGAGCCGTGGCCCTCCCGCGCGCCGGGCGCGTGCCGGCCCTCGCCGTAGCCCACGATCGAGGACACGTACGGCTCGTTGAACGTGGTCCACTTCGACACGCGGTCGCCCAGCGCGTCGTGCACGACCACCGCGTACTCGGCGAACCGCTCGGCGGTGTCGCGGGAGCGCCAGCCGCCCAGCTCCTCCAACGCCTGCGGCAGGTCCCAGTGGTACAGGGTGAGGAACGGTTCGATGCCGCGTTCCAGCAGCCCGTCGACCAGCCGCTGGTAGAAGTCCAGCCCGCGCCGCTCGACCCGGCCCGCGCCCGTCGGCAGGACCCGCGGCCACGACACGGAGAACCGGTAGGCGTCCACGCCCAGCTCGCCCAGCAGCGCCAGGTCCTCCGGCAGCCGGTGGTAGTGGTCGCACGCGACGGCTCCGGTGTCGCCGCCCGCGATCGCGCCCGGCACCGCGCCGAACGCGTCCCAGATCGACGGTCCTCTCCCGTCGGCGTCCACGGCACCTTCGATCTGGTAGGCCGATGTGGCGACGCCCCAGCGGAACCCTTGGGGGAAGTCGGTCAACTGAAACTCCTAGTCGCGGATGCGCCGGCCGTCCGGTCGCGGCGCGGTCGAGGGGAGGTGCCCGGTGGGGACGAGCGGGGCGAGGAGGACGTCACCCCTTCAACGCCCCCTGCATGATCCCGCCGACGATCTGCCTGCCGAACAGCAGGAACACCACGAGCACCGGCACGGTGCCGATCGTCGCGGCGGTGAGCACGAGGGTGTAGTCGGTGGTGTAGCCGCTGGCCAGGGTGTTCAGCGCGGTCTGCACGGTGGGGTTCTCCGGCGTCAGCACGACCAGCGGCCAGAAGAAGTCGTTCCACGCCTGCATGAACGTGAACAGGCCGAGCACGGCGGCGGCGGGCCGGGCGGCGGGCAGGACGACGTGCCAGTACAGGCGCAGCGAGCTGCACCCGTCCATGCGACCCGCCTCCAGCAGCTCGTCGGGCACGGCCCGCTCGAAGTACTGCCGCATGAAGAACACGCCGAACGCCGTGACCAGGCCGGGCACGATGACGGCGTGGATCTCCCCGGCCCAGCCGAAGTCGCTCATCATCATGTAGAGCGGGATGACGCCCAGCTCGGTCGGCACCGCCTGGGTGGCGACCACGACGAGCATGAGCGCCGACCGGCCGCGGAACCTGAGCTTGGCGAAGGCGAACCCGGCCAGGGTGGAGAAGAACACCACCGACAGCGTGATCGTGCCCGACACGATCAGCGAGTTCATCATCGCCAGCGCGAAGTCCGACTGGTCGAACACGCGGGAGATGTTGGCGAACAGGTTGCCGCCCGGCACCAGCACGGGCGGCACGCTGCTCACCTTGTCCGGCGTCTGCGAGGACACCACGAGCGACCAGTACACGGGGAACGCCGACCCGGCGAGCACCGCGATCAACGCCGCGTAGGTCCACGGTCCGGGCAGCCGCACCGCCCGGCGCCCGCGCCGGGCGGGTGGCGGTGCGGCGGGCGCGGGCCGGTCGAGCACGCTGGTCATGGTGTGGCTGCCCTTTCAGTCGGTCCGGATGCGGCGCGCGGCCAGGTAGCTCAACCCGGTGATCACGACCGTCGCGATGAGCAGCAGCCACGCGATGGCCGACGCGTAGCCGAAGTCGAACTTCGCGAAGCCCTGCTCGTAGAGGTAGAGCGCGGCGGTCTGGAACTGCCGGTCCGAGCCGCCGGTCGCGGCGGCCGCGCCGGGGTTGAACAGCAGCGGTTCGGCCAGCAGCCGCATGTTGCCCGCGGTGGCGATCACCGTGGAGAAGATGATCTGCGGGCGCAGCATCGGCACGGTGATCCGCCAGAACTGCTGCCAGCCGGTCGCGCCGTCCAGCCGGGCCGCCTCGTACACGCTGGTCGGGATGGCCTGCATGGAGGCCAGGAAGATCAGCGCGTGGTAGCCGGTCCAGCGCCACACCACCATCGCCGCGATGGCGGTGTGGGAGCTGGCCGTGCCCGCCTGCCAGTCGATCCGGCCCGCGCCGAACAGGTCCAGCACCCAGTTGATCAGCCCGAAGTCCCGGCCGAACAGCTGGGCGAAGATGATCGTCACGGCCGCCACCGAGGTGATGTTCGGCAGCAGCACGCCCATCCGGAAGAACGTCCGGCCGCGCAGCCGCCGGTTGAGCAGCTGCGCGATGCCGAGCGCGAACAGGATCTGCGGGACCGTGGTGAGCAGCCACAGGCTCAGCGTGTTGCCCATCGCGTTCCAGAAGTACGGGTCCGCGGTGAGCAGTCGGACGTAGTTGTCCACGCCGACGAACGTGGCGGCGTCGCCGTCGAGCAGGTTGCGGTCCTGCAGCGACACCCACGCGGTGTAGAGCAGGGGGAACAGGCCGAACACCGCGAACAGCAGGAAGTACGGCGCGATGTAGGCGTAGGGCGCGTACCGGATGTCCCACCGGTGGCGGCGTTCGCGCCAGTCCGTCTTCATCAGTCCTCGAGCCTCTTGACGTCGGAGACGAACTGCTGCCACGACTCGTCGGCGCTCTGCTTGCCCTGCTCGACGCGCTGCATGGCGTTGCCCATCTCGGTCTGCACGTCGCCGGCCTTCGGGCCCTGGTACTGGGGCTTGAGCGCGCGTGCGGCGTCGGTGAAGACCTTGCCGGTGGGCGCGTTGTTGAAGAACGGGTCCTGCTTCTGGGCGACCGACTGCTCGCTGTAGAGCTTCGGCGTGGACGGGAGCAGACCGGCGGTGGCGAACACCTTGGCCTGCTGCTCGGGCGCGGTGAGCCAGGTGACCAGCTCGACGGCCTTGTCGACGTTCTTGCCCTGCTTGGGCACGGTCAGGTAGGAGCCGCCCCAGTTGCCGCCGCCGCCGGGCACGTTCGCGAGGTCCCACTTGCCGGAGGTCTCCGGGGCCTGGTCCTTGATCTTGGCCATCATCCACGCCGGGCAGGCGAGGGTGGCGAACTGGCCCTGCTTGAAGCCGGTGTTCCACTGCGGGGTGCTGTGCAGCAGGCCCGCGGACAGGCCGTCGGCCACGCCCTGCGCGACCAGGTTCCAGCCGTTGCGGATGTCGGCGTTCTCCCCCACCACGATCTTGTCGTTCTTGTCGTAGTAGCCGGTGGGGGCCTGGCCGACGATCGCGTTGAGCACGGTCGGGCCGCCGTCGAAGAACTTGGCGCCCGCGGGCGCCTTGGCCGCGAACTGCCTGCCGGTCTCCATGAACTTCTCCCAGGTCGGCCACAGGGCCGAGACCTGGTCGCGCTCGGTGGGCAGGCCGGCGGCCTCGAACAGGTCGCGGCGGTAGCAGATGGCCAGGCCGCCGACGTCGGTGCCGTAGCCGATCTGCTTGCCGTCCTTGGACAGCGAGCCCTCCCACTTCCAGTCCAGCCAGCGGTCCTTGATGTCGGACTTCAGCTCGACGAACTGGCCGGGGTTGGCCTTGAACTGGTTGATGTAGCCCACGTCGACGGCCTCGACGTCGGCCGCGCCGTTGTTCGTGGCCAGGTGGGCGGCGAGGTTCTTGTGGTGGTCGGAGTAGGAGGCGGTCCGGTCGGTGATGTCGATGTCCGGGTGCGCCTTCTCGTACTCCTCGAACAGCTGCTGGTAGCCGAAGTTGCCGAACAGCCCGATCGTGATCCTGGTCTTGCCGTCGCTCGCGCCGCTGCCGCAGCCGGCGAGCACGCTCGCGGCCAGCAGGGCGGCGCCGACCAGGGCCGGAGTTCGTCTCATAACGCGGCTCTCCCTCTCCATCTCCAAGCGGGCCGTTTTCGGGCACGCCGGACTCACGTGGGGTCTGTCCGGGGGTTTCCGGCGAATTCGACCGGGTTGTGGGCCCGGCCGGTGTGGTCTACATGACAGCCGTGGGCCGCGATACCGTCAAGTAACGAACCGATAACCTGACCGTTCCAGGACTTCGACGTTTCCGCAGGTGGTACCGTGTCCACCCTGGTCAGGACCCACCGGCCGGAGGACTGAAACCGGTTACAAAGAAAGGGCGGGAGATGACCACGATCCGTGAGATCGCCCAGCTGTGCGGGGTGTCGGTGGCGACCGTTTCGCGCGTTTTCAACCAGCCGCTGACGGTGAGCAAGGAAAAGCGCGAAGTGGTGGAACGGGTGGCCCGCGAGCTGGACTACCGGCCCAACGAGTCGGCCCGCGCCCTGGCGACCAAGAGGTCCGGGCTGATCGGCCTGGTGTGGGACACCGACCACCGCAGGCCGGGGTGGCGGCACCCGTACCTGCAGGAGCTGCTGATCGGGCTGAAGTCGGCGCTGAGCGCGCACGGCTACCACCTGCTGATGCTCGCCACGAGCGGTTCGGCGGCGTTGCGGGCGGTGGGCGCGTCGCTGGCGGACCCGGTCGCGTACGTGAACATGACCCGCCGCCACCACCTCGGCGGGCTGGTGCTCATCGACAGCGGGTCGGACGCGCCGGCGTTCGCCGCGTTCGCCCAGTCCGGGCTGCCGTGCGTGGCGGTCGACGTGGCCGTGGACGGGCCGCGCGCGACCTACGTGACGTCGGACAACGTCGGCGGCGCGGCGATGGCGGTGCGGCACCTGGTCGACGCCGGGCACCGCCGGATCGCCACCGTCACCGGCCCGCGCGCGAACCGGCCCGCGGCCGACCGGCTGGAGGGCTTCCGCGCCGCGATGGCGGAGGCGGGGCTGGCGCTGCCGCCGGAGTACGTGGTGGAGGGCGACTTCTACCGGCCGAGCGGCCAGGCGGCGATGCGGTCGCTGATCGCGCTGCCCGAGCCGCCGACCGCCGTGTTCTGCGCCGGCGACGAGATGGCGGTGGGCGCGTTGCTGGCCGCCCGCCACGCCGGGTTGCGGGTGCCGGAGGACGTGGCCGTGGTGGGGTTCGACGACATCGAGCTGGCCGCCCTGGTGGACCCGCCGCTGACCACGTTGGCGCAGGACAAGGCGGGGATCGGGGTGGCCGCGGCGCGGGCGGTGCTGACCATGGTGCACGGCGGCGAGAAGCCGGGGCCGGCGTTCCTGCCGACCAGGCTGGTGGTGCGCGCCTCCAGCCGGTGACCCGGCGTCGGCACTTCGGGCATCGGCACTTCGGTCGTCGGCGCTTGGGGCGTCAGCACGCCGGCGGCGGGCTGCTGCCGGGCGGGCGGAACTCCAGCCGCAGCGAGTCCGTGCGCGGGACGACGAACGCGGTGCCCGACGACGACCGCCACGTGGCGGGCAGGAACACGTACTGGCCGCCGGACTGGAGCAGCAGCTTCAGCCCGTCGTAGCGGTACCTGTAGGCGCTGTCGGGCTGCGCGCAGGCCACCTGGCGCACGCCCTCGCCGGCCAGGTCCAGGCCCTGCGCGCTGTAGACGACCACGTCGGCCATCTCCGGTATGCGCGCCTCGACCTCGTACCCGCGGCGCGTGCCCACCGAGGCCGAGTAGTCGCCGACGGCCCAGAACAGGCCGATCGCGACCAGCAGGAACGCGGCCACGGACTCCACGACCCCGAACGCCGCGCCCCGGCGCGCGGTGGCGCTCCACCGCCGCCACGCGAACGCCAACAGCACCACGCCGATCGCGAACCCCAGCCCGGGCAGGCCCGGGTAGGCGCGGAACGGCTCGGGGTTCACCGTGATCGGCACCGTCACCGCGAGCAACGCCAGCCCCACCACGGCGGCGACGGGCGTGCAGACCCGCAGGAACGCCGCCCACGCGCGCGGTGACAGCCGGGCGCGGAGGTAGCGGGCGGCGAACGTGACGACCAGGACGGCCATCGCGAGCCCGGCCAGGGGCATGAACAGCCCGTCCGCGCCGCGGGCCAGCACCTCGTCCGCGGTCTGGCCGAGCAACGTGTAGTGCACCCGGAAGTGGGCGAAGAACACCTGCGTCGCCACCAGGCCGAAGAAGTACAGCAGGGCAGTGAGCAGGGTCGTGTTGGGGGCCCCCCCGGCCCACACCCCCCCCCCCCCCCCCCCGCCCCGCGGGGGCGCGCGCGGGGGGGGGGCGCCCCCCGCGGCGGGGGGGGGGGGGGGGGCGGGCCCCACCCGCCACCC
>NZ_JBHYXZ010000096.1:0-2791 GCF_042752395.1 Actinosynnema sp. NPDC059335
CGCCGGGGGTGGGGGATCAGTGGCCGACGACGACGATCTGGGCGTTGCCGTCGTCGTCCGCGGAGAGCGAGACCTGGCTGCCCTTGGCGAGGGTGGTGCCGATGCCGGCCACCGGGCGGAACCCGGTCCAGCTCGTGTCGGCGTTGCGGACGCGGTGGTAGATGCCGTCGTCGCCGCCGACGATCAGCAGCTGGGCGCTGCCGTCCGGGTGGGCGTCGATGGCGACGTCCTTGCCCGCGGCCGGGGTGGTGGTGTCCATGCCGTTGACGGGCTGGAACCCGGTCCACGTCGTGTCGGCGTTGCGGATCTGGTGGTAGACCTTGTCGTCCCAGCCGACGATGACGACCTGCACGCGGCCGTCGGCCATGCCGGTGACGGCGACCCGCTTGGCCTTGGCCGGGGTGGTGGTGCCGTTCCCGGCGAGCGCCCGGAACGGGGTCCAGTCGACGCCGGTGCGCACGCGGTGGTAGGCGACGTCGTCCGCGCCGACGATCACGAGGTGGGCGCTGCCGTCGGGCAGGGTGTCGATGGCGACGTCCTTGCCGGCCGCGGGGAGGGTGGTGTCCATGCCGTTGACCGGCTGGAACCCGGTCCAGTTGCCGTCGGGGGTGCGGGTCTGGTGGTAGACCTTGTCGTCCCAGCCGATGATCACGACCTGGGCGCTGCCGTCGGGCCCGGCGGTGACGGCGACCCGCTTGCCCTTGGCGGGGGTGGTGGTGCCGTTGCCCGACAGGGGCTGGAACCCGGTCCAGGTGGTGTCGGCGTTGCGGATCTGGTGGTAGACGACGTCGTCCGCGCCGATGATGACGGTGTGGGCGCTGCCGTCCGGGGCGGTGGCGACGGCCACGTCCTTGGCGTCGGCCGGCGCGTCGGTGTCGTACCCGGACATGGGCTGGAAGCCGGTCCAGGTCGTGTCGGCGTTGCGGATCTGGTGGTACATCGGGTCGGCCGCGTCGGTGGGCGGTGCGGCTTCGACCAGGTGGTCGTAGCGGATGGGGACGTACTGGGCGGCCTGGGCGGCGGTCCAGGTCCGCTCGACCGTGCGGGAGCCGTCGGGGCCGGCCTGTTCGCGCACCACCGGCATGGTCTTCGCGGCGTCGGCCCAGCGCACGAACAGCGCGACGTGCGAGTCCCAGTCGTTGAGCGCGTCGCCCGGCTGGAGGTCGGCGCGGGGGATCTCGTGGGAGACGTTCTCCAGGATGAAGGTGGTGTAGCTGTACCGGACGCCCCACGCCATGGACACGAAGCCGGAGCAGTCGGCGCGGTACTCGCCGTGGACGTTGCGGTAGCAGTTGTTCTGGCTGTACGGGACGCCTTCGTTGATCCAGGTCTGGGACCGGGCGAGGATCTCGGCGCGGGTGGTGCGGAGGTGGTTGGGTCTGATCTCGCAGGTCAACTGGATCGAGATGTCGTCCTGCGCGAGGGCCGGGCCGGCGGGGGCGAGCAGGGTGCCGCCGGTGACGGCGGCGGCGAGGAGGATCCCGCGCAGGGTCGGGCCGGTGCGGTGCGACATGGTGCGTTCCCTTCCGGGGGTCATCGGGTCAGGCGCGGGTGGCGCCTGGCGTCGAGGTGGGTGTGGTGCGGGACGAGCCCGTGGGTGGCGCCGGCGCCGGGGAGCTGTGCGAAGACCCAGCAGGCGGTGCGGTCGGCGTCGGCCCATTCGTGGAACAGCGCCACGTGGGCGCCGGTGTCGACGAGGAGGTCGCCGGCCAGGAGGTCGGTGACGGTGATCGGGAGGCTGATCGTGGTGAGGCCCGTGAGGTCGAGCCCGCCGCGGTGGTCGGGCGGGATGCCGGGCAGTCCCCAGGCCATGCAGGCGTAGCCGGTGTCGTCGGCCCGGTAGATGCCGTGCTCGTTCTGGTGGAACCGGGTGGTGCTGAACGGCACGGGCGGGCACAGCCAGCTCTCCGCACGGGTGACGATCTCGCCCCGGGTGGTTCGCGGTGTGGCGTCCGGGCGTGGTGTCCGTGCGGTGGACATCGTGTTCACCTCGCTTCCGGTGTCGGTTTCGGTGACAACCGGAAGCTTGGTGATCAGACCTGCACATCTGCTCCAAGCGGTGTGCAGGTGCGGCCGGCGGACCTGGAAGTTTCCTCTAGGTGCGCTGTTGTGCCAGGTCGCGGACGGTGTCGCGCCACCGCTGCGGTGTGGTGGCGGCGAGTTCCCGCTCCTCCCGCGCCCCGGTGCCGCGCAGCAGGTCGCGTGCGGCGGCCCAGTGCTCGTCCTGTCGGGCGGGGTCGGCGGCGGCCAGGTCGCGCAGGGTGCGGGCGCGCCAGACCGGCAGGTCGAGTTCGGTCCACAGGTCCAGCGCGGTGGTCAGGTGCTCGCGGGCGGTGTCGAGGTCGCCGCGGGCGAGGTGGAGTTCGCCGAGGGTGCGGGTGACGAGGGCGACGCCGAACCGGTCGCGGCCGCGTTCGCACACCGTGAGGCAGTCGGCGAGGGTGGCGGCGAGGTCGGTGGTCTCGGGCAGGCGCAGGCGGGCCTTGGCCCACGCCTGTCGGGCGTAGGTCGCGCCCAGTTCGTCGCCGAGGGCCAGGAGCGCGCCGGCGGCGCGGTCGCCGGCCTCGGCGGCCTCCCGGTACCGGCCGAGGGCGCGGTGGCACAGGCTCAGGCCGCGCACGGCGAGGGCTTCGCCGCGCGGGTCGTCGGCGGCGGCGTACCGGCGGGCGGCGGTGCGGAACCGGTCCGCGGCGTCGGCGAGGTCGCCGTGGTCGCGCAGCAGGGAGCCCAGGCCGTAGTCGGCGGGGGGGGGGCGCCGGGGGGGGGGGCGGGGGGCGGGCGGGCGCGGGGC